>JAQUOK010000166.1 GCA_028717165.1 Victivallaceae bacterium
CCCGAGTTCCTGACATTTGCGGTCTTTCATATTGACGTATACCTGGGAACCGGGGTCATCGCCAACCAGAACTACCGCGAGACCGGGCTGCAGATTGTAATCGCGCGCCAGCATGCTTATCTCTTTGCGGTTTTCTTCGTTGAGCTCGGCCGCTATTTTTTTACCGTCAATTATTTGCGCCGCCATGGAAAATCTCCTGAATAGTTGTAAGTTATATACAGTCCGTAATTTTTACCTTGATCGCATACTGATACTATTGTCGGGCTTACGGAAATTTCAAACAGCTTATGAGAATTAATCAATGAGATTCATGGTCTATAATATCGCCTACGGTACCGGCGGCCCCAAAGGCAATTCCCACCGCGTACTGACCTCGCACCGTTATATAAAGACCCATGACCGGCATTTTGATAAAATAATCGATTTCATCAGGGAAAGCGGAGCCGATATAATCGGCCTGGTTGAAATCGACACCGGCTCCTACCGCACCGATCAGGTCAATCAGGTAAAAAAAATAGCTGAACGCCTGAATCATTTTCACGTGTGCGACACTAAATACGGGCGGAATTCACTTTTGCGGAAAATTCCGTACCTGCGCAACCAGAGCAACGCTATTCTGACCGCCTGCGCGAATGGAAATTCCAAATTTCATTATCTGCCGCGCGGCATGAAAAAACTGGTTATTGAGACCGAAATCAACGGCGTGAGTTTTTTTCTCGTCCATCTGGCTTTAACCCAAAAGGTGCGTGAAATACAGTTGAACTATCTCGAAAAACTCATTCCTGCGGACCATCCGGTGATTGTCGCCGGGGATTTCAATACCATGCAGGGCTGCCGCGAACTGGAGCGCCTGATGCGGAAATGCGGACTCAGGAGCGCCAATTGCGATAACCTGGCTACTTATCCGTCCTGGAAAGCGCAGAAGGAGCTTGATTACATTTTATATTCGGAAAGCATCCGGGTGAAAAGTTTTGATATTCCGAAAGTCAAATATTCCGACCACCACCCGCTGATCATGGAATTCGAAGTGGAAAAAACTGTTTAGTTCTTAACAAATACCTTCCCCGGGAGTGAGCGCTGCGACAGTTATGAATCCTTTTTTCCGCCCGGTCTGTTAATTTCAAAATCAACTCGGTTGCTTTGTGAAAAAATATTTATTCCTGTTTTTTTATATTTAAGGTTGATTTTTTGTTTAAAAAGGCATATAATATAAATATGCAGATCGGTTGAATAAAAGGTTAGTTTATGAATAATAAATGTAACGGCAGGAAAACGGAATATGTAGCTCAGCAAATGAAAGCTGATATTCTGAAGCAGAAATACGGCAGAAATGAAAGACTTCCCTCTTCCGTGGATTTTGCAAAAAAATATTCCGTGACCAAAGAAACGGTAAATATGGCTTTAAACCGCCTGGTATCCGAAGGACTTGTTTACAGAAAAAAGGGAAGCGGTACTTATTTGTCGGAAATTGTCGTGAAAAACAAGTCTATCGGAGTATGCCTGACCCTTAAGCAGGAAATATCTTCTGCTGCCACACCGACATCTTTTGCCATTTTCGAAGGTGTCCTGGAGGCTGCCGAAGCAAGGGGATATCATCCGGTTATTTTAAGTGAAAACAGACTTAATTTAAAGGATATTAATGCCTTGAATATCAGTGGTTTATTATTGTCAGCCGTACATACTTCATTATTTATGGACCAACTCTTACCTTTGACCAGAAAGAAATTACCTTATATTTTTTTGGATCGTGCGTACTGGGATGACGATATAAACTACGTGGAAGAATATTCGCCCGGGGAAATCTATAAAGCCGTCAATTATCTGTTCTCCCTTCATCATAAAAGAATTGCCTGCATAGGATTTAACTCTGAAAAATTGATTTTCCGAAACTTCTTTATCGGATATGAGCAGGCAATGCGGGAAAAGGGGCTGTTTGATCCGGCACTAACAAAATGCGTTTCGAAAAATACTGAAGATGAAGTGAAAAGCATATTAGGAGAACTTCTGGCATTACCGCAAAGACCGTCGGTGGTTTTTCTGTTTTACTGGAACGCGTTCGACAATCTCTATAAAGCGCTTGAAGATTTTAACTTAAATGTCCCAGACGATATTTCTCTGCTCGTTATAAGCCTGGGCGCCTTGCGCCGGAATAACCTTGAAATCGCAACCTTGGGAGTAACAAAAAATTATTTCGGCAAAATCGCCTGCAATCTTTTATTGGACCTGATTGAAAACAAAATATCAGTTCCAGTAAACAGAAAACTCAAACTTGAACTGTACAGGGGAAATTCTTTAAAAGATAACTCGTGCGGAAAAAGGAAAGAACAAACGGTGTCACCGGGACGGGAACCGGTTTTCATACCGGGGTAAAATCCGGAAGGGATAACCCTGCGGATTGAATATTGTGTCAATTGTTTTTATACTTAACAATTAATCTGTATCAGGAGGGCGATGTCATACAAAAGGAAGTGGCGAATCAGATGGTCTGAAAAAAATTATTTTTTTAGCTAAACAAATTTCTGAAACTGAATTAAAGGTGGTAAAAAAATGAGAATAAAACGGGTACATAACTTTACACTTATAGAGCTTCTTGTTGTGATAGCTATCATTGCGATTCTCGCCGCAATGTTTTTACCGGCTCTTGCCAAAGCGCGCGACACCGCGAAAAAAATAACTTGTTCTAATAATTTGAAAAATATAAATCTTGCCGAAATGTTTTACGTAAACGATAATAATGGGTATTTTACTTTACATGCGCCAAGTCCCGATACTTATTGGCCAAACCTTCTTGCCCCACATTTAGGTGGTCACAACACGACACATACGGATTTTGTCAAAACAGTGAAAGACTTTTCCGCAGTCTGGTATTGCCCCGCACAAGTCCTTGACCGCAGTTATCTGGCGAGTGAACGATATGGTTCTTATGGCTTGAATCAATATATCTGCTGCAATCCTTCTGCCGCGCCGCAACCTAGGAATCTCAGCAAGGTAAAGAATCCCAGTAAAATATGTACTTTTCTAGATACAAATCATTCCAGCGTAACCGGTTGCGGATATTATATCGCAACTGTTTCCGGCGCGGCGGGCCGCCATCAGAATCTTGGACTGCCCGCTTACGGAACCTGTAACTTCGCATGGATAGACGGGCATCTGAGCTCAAAAAAGATAAGCAGCTCATGGTTGAGCGCAAACTGGCAATATGGTGAAAGTATTTCAGGATATTACGAATTGAGTTACTAATCCTAGTTATCAAGTGCTATTTAATATTAAGGAAAAATCACATGAATATAATAATCGCCGCCGGAAAGGGTATGCGAAACTCGTTTGTCATTTTCTGGGCAGTCGCCCTGTCGGCGTTTTTAGGAATGAGGTCTTATGCAGGAGCAGAGCCGCTGCCGGCTAAATGGCGTTTCGCGGTAAATGTTGCTGGCAAAGACATTAACGGTCTTGTCGATATTAACGACATGAGAATAAATGAACATCTGCTACACTACCGAAGTGAAAATCAGCTGAACGGCTTGACTATGTCGCTTACTTATGACGTTGTTTCCCCGGCGACATGTTACCTTACTTCAGATTGCGGTTCAATGTACTGGCATAATATCAGCCTTGCAACTCTAAATCAAAGTATGGTTTTTTCCGACGAGAAAATTGATTTAAGCAAAAAAGGAAAACATGAAATAACGGTACATTTCACCCGGCGCAGTATCCGTTACCTGGATAAGCTGGCAAAAGGCCCGAATTGCATCCGGGGGCACCATTGTTTTAAAATAATGGATGAAAATGGCGCTTTTATCGGCGTCACCCGGAACACCGACTACCTCACCAATCCGGAAAAAGCTTTTTTAGGCGGACGGGTAAATATCAACGATTTCTATAAGAACACCATCTATACGCTTGCCAATTTGGAAAATTACAAGCTGGTAATATCGGCTTTTTCCAGTAATTGGAAAAAGAACGGTTGGTTTGCTTTCCAAATCAAAGTCACAGACGCGGATAAAAACAGTTTCGGAATTTATCGTGCGGATGTCGAGGCGGTCGGCAGGATCGGCAGCAAAGAAATCAAATTACCGGTCAAAGCGGATCTTGACCGATATAATATTCCGCGCGGCTGGTTCGTGGGGAAATTGGAAACGGAAACCCCGGATGAAATCAACCTGAAAATTGGGGTGCTTGCAGTTACACCGCGTGGCCGGGAATACCAAAAGGCAGAGAAACTTTTTCACAAAGGTGAAAATTTGCAGCACATGATTCCGTATTCGGGAGCAGAGAAGACATTTTCCCGGCCTGACGAAGGGCGGGTGATCTGGATACATATGCCAAGCGCCCTCAGCCGGGATCCGCAGGCCGGCATGAAACAACTGACGAACATTGTTCAAAAAGCCAGGGAAAACAATTTTAACGTAATAGCGCCGTTAATGCTGGAAGGCAGATGTTTGACGAGTGCGAACATAAATTGTAAATATCTGAAAAGAAATTTCAAAAAATGGGATCCGTGTTCCGAATTCCGGAAGCTGACCAGAAAGTTTGGTCTGGAGTTATATGGGGTTGTCAGCGTCATTACTGAAGGTGTAGAACATCCTGAGGGAATCCTGCTTGAACACCCGGAATGGGCTACTGTCGACCAGCACGGGCATAAAAAAGGCTGGCTTGACCCCGCAGTGCCGGAAGTCAGGCAGTACCTGCTCGGCAAAATAATCATGCTGACGCAAAAATATGACTTGGACGGAATTTGTCTTGATTATTGCCGGTTGAGCGGTTTTCCCAGTCGCAGAGGCGTTGAAATATATGAACAGGAAACAGGCATTGACCCGGCAAAACTGGTTCAGGGGAGTAAAGAATACATCAATTGGTATAAATGGGAAGGCAATCAGCTTACGAAACTTGTCAGGCTCATCCGTGAAGAACTGAAAAAGGTCAAACCGGATTGCAAATTAAGCGCCTATGTTCAAGGAATAAAATATGATGGCGAGGATTATTATCGTGAGTATCATCAAAATTTTATCGAATGGATTGAGAAGGGATATCTTGACGTCGTTTTCCCAACCGGTTATGTATACGATATGCTGCGTTTCGAAAGCTGGGCGGCAAGACAGATAAAGGCCTGTAAAAAGGCAAACCCCGCAGTGCCGGTACTGATAACGATCGGAGTCAAATCGTCAGGTGGAACCCTGCAGTCGTCACAAGAGCTTATTGATCAAATTAATATCCTCAGGAAACTGCATGGTGACGGTGCCGCTTTTTTCACTTGGTCGAGCTTAAAAAAATGGATAGATGTTACCGGCAGGAAAGCTTATTCGAAAAAAGCGAAGTTTCCCTATCGGTGCAGCTATTGAAAATTTCAATTACATCCCTTGGGGGGTGGAAAGGCATATTTCAAATAAACCTAATTAACCAGGAGAAAGAATATCATGTCTGGAATCAGCATGACGACACGGGAAAGGATTATTGCTGCGATAAAACACGAAGCGGTTGACCGCATTCCGATATCGCCCCGCATTAATCCTCAGAATTACGGTTACGGCACGGCTTCTGTCCATGCCATGGTTAATTGCGGCAGGCAATATCATTACGATCCGCCTATTCCGTGCGGTTATCCGGCCGATTTAACCATTTTCAAGCGGGTCATGGCGGAGGCGGCCTATACGCAGGATGTGAATACCGTAATCAGCATAAAAGACGAAGGCGATACCTTGCGGGTTACTTGCGTTTTTGAAACCCCTGCCGGGAAACTGCAGCAGGTGAAAGTAAGACCCAAAGTCGGCCAGACAAAATACGGGACCAGTCCCAATCCCCATATAGCCGAATTTCTGATAAAGGACGGAAAGGATTTGGAGAAAATGCGTTATTTGCTTCCGTCTGAACAAACGTTTTCGCTGGGAGACTATTTTGAGCTTGAAAAGATGTACTGGAATAACGCAGTTGTGATGCCTTCGATATGCGGTCCGTTTTCCCATACCGGTGGTAATTTTTGTGATATGTGTACTCTGATGATTGCTTATTATGAGGACCGAGGCTTTTTCGATGAGTACATGAAGATTTTCAGTGAGTTCAGTCTGGCGCAATTACGGTGGTGTCTGGAACGGGGTATAAAACATTTTTTTCTGGTCTGGTTTTATGAATCGCTGTCGAGCGGCTGGTCACCGCAGATTTACCGGGAAGTATTCGCTCCTGAACTCAGGAAGCAGGTGGATCTGATCCATGCCGCGGATGGGATCGCGTGTTTTTACGATGACGGCAAATTGCTCGAAGCGCTCCCGTATATTACGGAGACCGGAGTTGACTGCATTGAAACCTGTACGCCAGCACCGATGGGTGATTTTGATATTGCCGAGGCAAAAAGCCTCTATGGAAGCCAAGTCGCGTTTAAAGGGGGAATCGATATAGTAAATGTAATATGGCAGGGAACGCCGGAACTTATTGACCAGACGGTTTACGAATATATGAAAACCGGTTCGGCGGGAAGCGGGTTTCTGATCGGGACATGTGACACTATCCGTCCGGAGACCCCGAAACAGAATACGGATGCGTTTTTTATTGCCGCCAATAAATATGCAAAAGAATTTGCCTGTCTTACTAAATAAAGGAAAGGAATTAAACCTATGGATAATGAATTGAAAATCGCAGTAATCGGACTGGATACCAGCCACGCGGTGGAATTTCCGCGTCGAATGCAGGCATCGGATTTCCCGGCGGAGAATAAAATTTCAGGCATGCGCGCAATTGCCTGCCACCCCTTTTTACAGCGAGGAAGGACAGGATACCAGACAAAAGCAACTGGAAGCGTGGAACGTAAAAGTAAGCCGTGATTTTAATGAAACGGTAAAGAACTGTGATGCCATACTGCT
>JAQUOK010000167.1 GCA_028717165.1 Victivallaceae bacterium
ATTATCAACGAATGATTGTATTATTTCGCTTATTGCCGAAGTCTCAAATTCAAGTCTGCCTGTTGTGAAGTTTCATAGGAGCGCCCGTTTTTTATCCCTGGAAGGGATTTTTAACGTAGCCCAAGGCGGCGCCTTGGGGAATCTTATCGGTTCCATGATGTTCCCTGAAGGAGAACTTCAAAATGCGGGTAAGGCATTTGAGGTTCCCCTACAGGGAACAGATATGGGGGGACGGCATTACCCGCCGCGTTGCGGCGGGCTACGCTGAATAACCCTTTCAGGGTTTCAATACCGTGCCGCATCCTTAATTTTCAATTCTTAACATAGTCATCCATTCGGGATTCAATTTTTCCCGGACAAAGGTTACTGATTACCGGTATTCCATAATGATGTTTTGCCCGCCAAAAACGGAAACGGTATTTGCAAACCTTTAATTAGCCTGTACCTTATAAGATCATGAACCCGCAACCAGGATTTATATATGAAAAGAATATTATTTTCCGTTTTCCTTGCCGTAAGCGTACTTATTATGCTGAACGGCTGTGCCCCTTTCATCGTACGGAAAAATGTCGAAAACTCCAAAAAACTGCGCATCAACATGACTAAAGCACAGGTTCTGGAAGTGATGGGAGAACCGATTAAGGATGAAATGTATGTATCTCCCAACGTCTGGTACTATTACGTGAATACCGAATGGTACGACGGCCGGACTACCGAGGACGAATGTATGCCCCTGGTATTCAAAAACGACAAATTGGTCGGATGGGGCTGGGATTATTTCGAAAAAGCGCGCATACAGCATAAATACAGCCAATAACCGGCAGCAAAAGTGATTCGGCGGTTGGGAATAAATGTCTTTATCAAAGCGGTTACCGGGAAAACATCTTATAGGCGTTTATAATTTTCCGGCGGTTGAAAGCGTGAATCAGGTAATGTATGAAATTACAATGTTTACGGGCAATCGCCAGTTCTTCATTGAACTGCCTTTCAAAATTATTTGCGCTTATGGAATTTTCATGGCGGCGGAAGCAACTGAGGTTTTTTCTTAAATGGACCGGACGCGCTTCCCGTGCCATATTGAGCCACAATTCATAATCCCACGCCGCTTCATAGCGGGGATCAAGGTCTTTTACTTCCTTCCATAGGTCAAGTTTCCAGAAAGTCGACGGCTGGCTGATGAAATTCTCGCACAAAAGCATATTCCAGCTGTAAAAGAATCCTATCAGGTTTTTATAGAAACTCACAAAGCGGCAAATCTCCTTCCCTTCCGAATCGATAATACGGCTCTGCCCGTAGAGCCAGCGGCAGCCGGGATGTTCTGCAAAAGCTTTAACCACTGTCTCCAGCGCCCCCGGAGTAAAAACATCATCCGCGTTCAGCCAGCAGGCAATATCTCCGGTGGCTGAATTCATGCCGTAATTTATGGCGTTTTGAGGAGAACCGTCCCGGCGGGAGATTATTTTGCAGGAATCGCGGTATTCGTCCAGTATTTCCAACGTACGGTCGGTGGACTGGCCGTCACAGATAATGTATTCCAGTTCAAAATCACCTCTCTGGGAAAGAACGCTTTCAACCGTTTCCCGGATATACTTTTCACCGTTGTAAACCGGTGTTATTACAGATATTTTAGTCATTTGAAACACATTGTGCGTTCAGGCTGATCATTTTTTATCTTTTTCCAGCCTGGACAATTGTTCTTTCAGCAAGGCTAATTCCTGGCTGAGATTCCGGATTTTGTTAACCTGCAGGGAAATGATAACCGAAAACTGGATCATAATCAGAATTACCGTCAACAGCAAAACCAGGAACAAAGTCGCCGGGGCATAAAAAATACCGATCAGGTTGGAAACGAAGGTGAGCCCATCCACCCAGCAGGCAAGGATCAGGAAAAATATACTCATGATCCCCCAGATCAGCGCATAGGCTTCTTTCAGCCTTTTCCGTCGGATCAGATATAAAATAAAAAAAGTAAAAATCAAACTGCCGATGATTGAAATTATCTGTATTCTCATACTGAATCCTCTTCTCTGGGCCGGGAGGCAACCATCAGGATGGCAAAACCGACCTTGAACATATAATATACCGCCTTTAAAAGAGAAATCGAAGATACTCCGCCCTGGCGCTCGCGCATTTCCGTGAAAACGTCTTTAATCCGGAAATTGTTTTTCCGCATCAATACGATTTCTTCGGGTTCGGGATAGTCAAAGCTGGGATAATGAAGCGTCGCGAATTTCAAGGCGGCGCGATTATAAGCCCTGAAACCGGAGGTCGGATCGGACGGCGCATAACCGGAAAGCAGTTCTATCAGGAGCCGGAAAAATTTTATCCCGGCCCGGCGCAGGAAAGTAGATTGAAATCCTTCCTTCCTGCTGTCAATGAAACGCGAACCGATCACGAAATCAGCTTCATCGTTTTTGAGCACTTCCAGAAGCACAGAAATACAGTCAGCACGATGCTGCCCGTCCCCGTCCAGTTTAACCGCAAAGTCGAAATTATTTTTCCAGGCATACTTGAAACCGGTCTGGACCGCGCCTCCGACGCCCAGATTACAGGGCAGATCCAGAATGATAACCCGTCCGTCTTTCTCAAGTTCCGCGAGAGTATTGTCAGTGGAACAGTCGTTGACGACGACTATCTGCCGGTCTTCATTTTCCGGCATATTGTTCAGAATGTCATCTATCACGCTGCAGATAGTGTCCTGTTCATTGAAACATGGAATAATGACCGCCGTTTTCATTGTCTTTCCCCGGAATTTACGAAAACAATCGCCCTCTCATTGATTTGCTTCAACCGTTTAAATTCTTTTTGTACCCTGAGGATCGCCAGTGCTTCCAGTTGTTCGCGGCCGAGAACCACAAAGTCAGCTTTCCGTATAAGCGCCAATTGTTCCGCGAATTGGAGCCGGTCCTTGGGAATATTCATCCAGACTGCATCCGCCCAAAATGAATATTGAGGCTGGGTGGCCGCAATGATCAGGCGTCTGCCGGCAGCAGGCGGCTTTTTCCCATGCCGTATCCAATGTCCGATTCTATATTCGAAATCGTATTCATGCGTGATTGTTTTTTTGATGCCGTTTATCACCTGCAGAACAACTATCGCAGTCATTAGAAAGACCGCCAGAAATTTCAGGGATTTTCCGGCGGACAGCGAATCCCAGACAGATTTTACGGTGATAAAAGTAAAGGGCAAAAGTATAATCGAATTTATAGTATAATACCGGATGCTGTTGGAAATGCCTATCAGGACGGCAAAATTTATTATGACAATTGAAAACAGCATAAATGCTTCAGGCCGGTTTTCCTTCCGTTTCCACCACAGATAAATACCGAACAGCGCCAGAACCAGATATAGAGAATATGAGCCCCTGACAAAACATTCCATACCCTGCCATATCATCTCCCAGCCGCCGTGAAACTTGGGCTTGGACACCTCGGTTTTCTGCGGCACCGTTATAATAAGCTGCTGGGAATAAGGTTCCTGATGAAAAGGAAGCACTTCGCATATGTAATCGGCCTGGCGAATATCCAGCGCCGGGACTCCGGTAAGTTTGTAACTCTGGTATAAACGCGGGGACACGCAGATGAAAAACACTAATGTTATGACCAGACAATGGGCAAACATCCTGAAGAAACGCTCCCTGAGCCCGTTTCCCTTGTCCGCAAAAATAAAGTACGCGTACCACAAAACCAGCAACGGCAGGAATATTACTGTCTCGGCCCGGGCCAAAGCCAGACCGGCTGAAACTATGCCCATCAGCAGGGTTGTTATCCATTTTAAGCGTTTTGCCGCAGCCAGGATCAGAGCGACCGCCGCAATCATGAAAAAATTCTTGGCTGGATTAAGCAGTCCGGTACAACTGTAACGGATTATTTTGGGAGCGACAACATACAGGAAACAACCCCAGGCCGCGTAATCGTCATGTTTTAAAAAATACTTTAAGACCTGGAAAAGCACCGGGATCGACGCCAGATAGAACAGGCAGGAAACAAGAACCAGAGCCCGGAACGGCTCCATTCCGAGCCAACTGAAAATTCCGGCCAGGGTAGAATTCAAAACCGGAACTGAAAGAGTAAAGGCATTATTCCATTCGCCGCGGGCGAAAGCCCTGGTCATCGGAGCATACCACGCGGCAATATCATCATATACGTCGATACAGAAGAAGATATGCAAAGCGCTTATAAAACAGGCCAAAGCAACGGTCAATATCAGTATTTTATTTTTCAAAAATTTCCCCGCCTAGAAAATTTATTACGTCAGCGATGTTTATACTATAATTTGAAACACGGAAAAGGCAAACCTGAAACTGCCTTACCTGCCGATCCATGAACAGGTAAAATAATAACGTTGTAACAAAGTGATTATGGAGGCGCTTTGAATAACCAGAACCGTTCCGATAAAGAGCAGACTGGCCGAAAGCCTTTTTTTTCTGAGCCTTTTTATTCCGATACCGCTTAGAAAGGGCAACAGCAGCAACGGGGCAAAAGGAATAAAATAGCGCCCTTGAATTCCCTCGATATGGGTGAGCATCTCCAAATTGCTTATATAAAATATAATATGAAGCAGGACAAATATCCCCAAACCGGTGAACAGAAATATAATCCGGCCCTGAAAACGTAAGTTAACCGCCCGGGTTTCACTCAGGGGAGAAAACAGCAGAATCAGATAGAAACAGCTCAAAAGCAGGGGCGGCAGCAGGGTGTCGAGCCACCCCAGGCAACCGCCGAAGCTGGCCGCATACAAAAGTATTTTATCAAAACGGGTCAGCGTATTGAAAAAACAATTCAGAAAGTTTGCCGGGCAGGTAAACAGTATCTTCAGTTTTTCAGAAGGCGAAACATATATCCGTTTTTCTTCATTATTTAACGGCTTGGCTCCGAAAGAGCGGTCATAGATTTTAGCCGACGGCTTTTTTAAGTTCATTTCGCTGCCGGCAATGCCGAAATGCAGCAATAACAAAACTAATACCGCAGCTTTGAAACCATAACGGTAATTGCCTTCGAATTTATTCTTTTTCAGAAAAAGCAGAGGTATGGTAATCAGGTAAAACGGAAATTTCAGCAGGGCCAGGAAGGCTATGCCGCAAAGCGCTTTCCAGTTATTCCTGAAGTTTATTTTCCGGTCTTCCGCAAAATATTTAAGCATCAGCGCCGTTACCCAGTAACAGACCGCAATCGAGAGAGAATCATAGGACATTGAGGAAGCCAGGAACAATGCCATGGGCATCAGTCCGAGCAGGGAGAAGCCCCATTTAAAATACGGACTGATTTTGATCGCGTAAAAAATTATCACACAATAGGCGATTAAATTGAACAGCCTTGCGCTCCACATGTTGAAACAGAAATTGGAGGAGAAAAATTTACTTATGCTCATTCCGATAACGGCGGGCAGATAATAAGGGATAGTTCTGCTTTTCAAATAGGAGAAATACCCGTTATCCCGGGAAGATGCGTCTGTCCGGTTTTCGTACGAAAGAGCCTGTTTGAATTTTTCGGCGTTATATTTTCTGTGAGGATGAAAATACAGATAATGATGCATTTTCAGAAAATTCACCTTGTTTTCTGAAAAATACGGATTGGTACTGCATGAAGAAAATCTCCAGATACATAAAAAATGGACGTCTTCATCCGGAGCCTGCAGCGGCGGGATAATGAAAACATTGAGAATACCGAAAAAGAGAGCGGTGATCAAAAAAAAATTTTCCGCTTTTATCCTTATGAGCCTTTTGAGCAGATTTACCATTGCAATTTTTATACTGTCAAATAAGTTTTAATAGTTCTTTCGCCGTTTTGCCCTTCACCCTTTCTTTGATCGCCGCGAATTTCAAAGGCGTCAAAGCTTTTCCGAATTTAATGAAAAAATCGTTTTTCGCGGCTTTCCCGGCAAAATTCTCCTCTGCCCAACTGCTGAGATAGCCCATTTCGAAAGGCGTCAGCAGCATATGTGCAAAAGCGACAGCGGCCCCGTCCACGAAAACCGCGTTGTGTTTTGCCAGGGCGTCGCAGGCAAAATCATCGATAAGTTTCTGCCCAGGCGCATTCATTTCCGTACCGACAATTATAGGCATATTGCGTTCCCCGGCGGCGGCAATGACGGCGTAAAGACATTGGGTTTTAACGGCTTTTACTTCAGGACTGCTGAAGTTCCAGTTGCGATCGGGAATAATATTCAGCCAGGCGGCGCCATGGGCAATGTGCATATCAAGCAGTCGGCCGGGATCTTTTTCGCCGCTGCTCATACCGTCAAGCCAGGCAACGCAGGGTACCGCGCCGCAGGCAAGGGTAAAACCGTTCATATCCTGCAGAAGCGGGAAGGACTCAGGACTGGCCTTGACGTAACCGACCCCGCCGCTTTTCATGGTTTTTGAGCGGATGTAGCCTTCAAGCTTGACCGGGTCGTTGACCAGTGCGGCGGCGACATGTATGCTAAGGGATAATTTCTCCGCCCAGTAAGCGGCGCGTTCCCCGTCGTCGGGGAACATTTTTTCCGCCTTTTTCCGGTAGGCGGTACAGACATGCCGTTCGGTAACGTTGCCGAAGGGCGTCAGGCTCACCGCCTCTTTGTCGAAATCGAGTTCAACCGGACTTAAATGGGTATTCACCAGCTTAACTATGTTCCTGGTTCGCGCTACGGCTCTGCTTTTGAGGCGGTCGAGGAATTTCTGCTGTTCAGCCGGGAGTTTGGAGGCCGTAAAGCCGACACCCATATGATAAGCCACGCCGGGCTCGCCGGGAGAGTTTATTTCAGCTTCCGCGAGATCGGCGACGCAAACCCGGGTTTCGAGGCCGCAGACGCCGCGGACATTGAGGTTGTCTGCCGCGTTCAGGAATTCACCGGCACCG
>JAQUOK010000168.1 GCA_028717165.1 Victivallaceae bacterium
GCACAGCTGGATTTGGGATACACACAGGTTGAAGCCCCTTTTGACTGCCGGATAGCCAAAGCCGACGTCGAGATTTCCCAGTATGTTCAACTGGGGCAGGAAATGCTGGAAGCCGACGGCATCGGTTCGGCGGAAGTCGTTGCCCAGGTGGATGTGGGACGTCTCGCCACGCTGGTACTGAACGAAAACGTCCAATCCGGCCGGCTCGCGCTGGCCGCCGGCAAAATTACCGGTATCCCGGAACATCTGGGGCTGAGCGCCGTTATCAAACACAGTCCCAACGGCCGGACTTTCTGCTGGAAAGCCAAATGCGAACGAATGGAGCCGGTCGATCCCAGCACCCGTACGGTCGGGGTTGCGGCGGTAGTCGCCAATCCCTACCTGACGGTCAACGCCGATCGTCCGCCGCTGGTCAAGGGCATGTATTGCGAAGTGGACATTTACGGCCGGGAACAGCCGGACAGCATCGTGATCCCGCGTTCCGCCGTTCATGACGACACGGTTTATCTGGTTACGCCCCGGAAGCGCCTGGATATCCGGAAAATTGAACTCAAATATGAAATTGCCGATATTGCCGTCGTCAAAAAAGGCCTGAAAACGGGAGACGTAATCGTCACTTCCGACCTTGTCCCGGCAATCAGCGGAATGCTGCTGGACACTACTGTCAACACCGCTCTGGAAACGAGGATAAAACTGGCGGCGGCGGGAAAAGAGGAGAATGATAAATGATCAGGTTTTTCGCCGCCCACAAAACCGCAGCCAATTTGCTGATGCTGATCTTCCTTATACTGGGAATAGTCGTCATCTTTCAAATCCGGCGGGAAACGCTGCCTGATTTTTCCAAAGACCAGGTACAGATAACTGTGGCTTACCCCGGTGCAACCGCCGAAGAAGTCGAAGAAGCGATCTGCGAAAGGGTGGAAGATGCGATTGACAAAGTCAACAACGTCAAGGAAGTCATTTCAGTGGCCAGGGAAGGTACCGGCTCGATAACCGCGGAAATGGATCCGGGCGCCGATTTTCAGCAGTTCCAGGACGATATCCGGACGGAAGTGGAAGCTATCGACAATTTTCCCGATTTCGTCGAGAAACCGATCATAAAGCCGCTGAACCGCACTGATAATGTAGTATCGATCGCGGTAACCGGGCCGATGTCGCTTTCCGACCTGAAAGCCTATTGCAACCTGTTAAAAGAAAAACTTCAGCGTCTGCCCGACGTCAACCAGATCGAGATCAAAGGTTTCTCCCAGCACCAGTTCAAGATCATGATCCCGCCGAAAAAACTTATGGCGTATGGCCTGAGCATCGAAGACATCACTCAAACTATCGGCGGACAGAATACGAACCTCCCGGCCGGTACCTTGAAAACCGGCGAACGGGATTACAGCATCCGTTTCAACGACCGCCGGCGCACGATCCGCGACCTTGAGGATATGACCGTAATTACCGGCAGTTCCGGAGCCGAAATAAAATTGGGAACGATTGCCAGGATCACCGATGATTTCGAGCAGGACGAAGATAAGCTGCTGTTTAACGGCAAGCGCGCCGGAGTGCTGGAGATCACCAAGTCAAAATCCAAGGATACCCTTACTATTTATGATGAAGTACAGGAATTTCTGAGACAGGAAGAAAAAATCAAGCCGCCCGGCGTCAGCTTTTACGTGACCAATAATGTCTCGGCCATTGTCCGTGACCGCCTCAATTTGCTGGTAAGCAACGGAATTCAGGGAATAATCCTGGTTTTTCTTACCCTGTGGCTGTTTTTCAATCTGCGTTTTTCCTTCTGGGTCGCCATGGGGCTGCCGGTATCGTTCCTGGGGGCAATGTTTTTCATCAACGCCATGGGCATTTCGATCAACATGATATCCATGGTCGCCCTGCTGATCGCCACCGGGCTGCTGATGGATGACGCGATCGTCATTTCCGAAAATATCGCCTCGCATATGGCGCGCGGTAAAAAAGCCGTGGACGCGGCGGTTGACGGCACTAAAGAAGTCGGCATCGGCGTCCTGTCTTCTTTCGCCACCACAGTCTGCGTATTCGGCGCCCTGCTCGGCATCGAGGGCAATGTCGGCAAAATCCTGAAAGTCATTCCGGCAGTGCTGACCCTGGTGCTGCTGGTCAGTCTGATCGAGGCGTTCCTGATCCTGCCCAACCACCTGTCGCATTCGCTGGCGCGGCACGGCCTGAACGGCTCACCGGGCCGGATCCGGAACCGGATCAACCATTCCATTCAGTGGATACGAATAAATATTATAGGGCGCTTTGCCCGGCAGGCAATCCCGCACCGTTATATTTTTATCGGCTGCGTTATCGGTGTATTCATTATTTCCCTCGGCATGGTAGCCGGCGGTATCCTGAAATTCCGGCTTTTCCCAGACCTGGACGGCGATATCGTCGTTGCCCGGGTACTGATGCCCCAGGGCACCCCGCTGGTAAAAACCGAACAGATCGCCGCCCGGCTGGTGGATTCGCTGCAAAAAGTCAACGCCCACTTCAAACCTCAACAGCCGGGGCAACAGGATCTGATCGAAAACAGCGCGATCCAGTTCAATGTCAACACCGACGCCGGAGAAAGCGGAGCGCATGTAGTTACCGTATCGGCGGACTTGCTGCCCGGCAATAAGCGGCGGACTTCCGTCAATGATATTCTCGCCTACTGGCGCAAGGTTACCGGGAAAGTCGCCAATGTCATAAATCTTTCCTTCAAGGATTTTCAGCCCGATCCAGGCGGCAGCCCGATCGATATCCGCCTGAAAGGCAGCAACCTGAAACAGTTGAAACGCGCCTCCATTGAGTTACAGCAGAAATTGAAAAGTTACGCGGGCGTTTACGACATTTCCGATGACATGCGCCCCGGAAAAATGGAACTGGTGCTGAAATTGAAGCCGGGCGCGATGAAGGAGGGGCTGACGTCAGGCATTATCGCTTCGCAACTGCGTTCCGCCTACCACGGCAGCGTTGCCGATGAAGTGCAGATCAGCAAGGAATCCTATGAAATCAGCGTCAAACTCTCGGATATCAGACAGGACAATATCAAACGTTTCGATAATTTTCACATTAAGCTGAAAGACGGGCGCCAGGTACCGCTGACCGCCGTTACCTCGATCAAAAGCGGCCGCGGTTTTGCGGCGATCTCGCGTAAAGACGGCATCCGGAGCGTTTCCGTCAAGGCCGAACTCGACCGCAAAAAAGCCAACGCTAGTGAAATCATCGCCGACCTGAAACAGAATTATCTCCCGGACTTATGTAAACGTTATCCGGGAATCTGGACGGATTTTGAAGGGGAATCAAAGGAAAGCCGCGAAACCGGCACTTCCATGGCGCGTTCGTTCGTACTGGGAATTGTCGGGATTTTCATTCTGCTTTCATTTCAATTCAAAAGTTACGCCGAACCGCTGATCGTCATGATGACAATTCCCATGGCGATCATCGGGGTTATCTGGGGACATATTACCATGGGCAGTTCCCTGTGCATGCCCAGCATGATGGGTTTCGTTTCGCTGTCGGGGATTGTGGTCAATGACTCGATCCTGCTGATGGAATTCATCAAGATAAAGATCAGGGAAGGCCATGCCGCCGCGGAAGCCGCGGTTGAAGCGAGCATGGCCCGGTTCCGGCCGGTAATGCTGACTTCGCTGACCACCATCGCCGGATTGCTGCCCCTGCTCTCGGAACGCAGCATGCAGGCGCAAATGCTGATTCCCCTGGCCATCAGTATTGTTTTCGGACTGGCCGCTTCGACGGTAATGGTATTGTTCGTAGTCCCGGCGCTGTACATGATATACCGGGACTGGCGCCCGGCGGCGGACACGGATTAGACTCTAGCCACGCAAAGTTCAGAAAAAAATCGGTAAAAACATAATTATTTTCCCGTTAGCCGTGTGAGATTTGCTAATCAGCGGCGAACAATGCTTGACAACAAAAAAATTAAACGGGGAATTCCGAATATGGCGATAAGAAATATTTTCTGTCTGTTGAGCTTTCTGCTGATACTGCAAAGCGGAGCGGAAACAACCCGGGCGTTGACGGAAGCAGAAATTAATGAACGCAAAAATACCGAACCTGAAACATTTTACGGCGGGAAATTTTATTCACGGCAGTTCGAAATCAGACCGGGCGGCAAACTGCGGGCAATGCTGCCTCCGGCCAAAACCCTGAAACAGGCTTTCTGCGAAGCGCTGACCAATAACGTCGTCCGCGCCCTGACCAGAAATCTGAGACTGAATAATTCGGATAAACCGGTAAGCAAAACGGTGTTATGGCAGGCTGACCGGAAAACTTTTGCGTTCAAATACAAAGCCGTCATAAAAGACAGTATGATCGTCCGTGAAGAATGCGCCCTGGAATTTCCCGGCCTGCCGGTTTTGGCCACCTTGAACGGAAAAATGCCGCTTTCGCCTGAAATTTCAACCAGGCGCTTGTCCAGGGTTTTATATTACCTGAAAAAAGGAAACATGGAAATAAAACATGTCAGTGTGGAAATCGGAAGCAACCGGGATGAAGCCGAAGATTTCGTTGACGGAATTGATATAGCGGAATGCTCCGATATTTATATGGATAAAAACCGGGCCGTACCGCAAATCATGATCGGTTTAAAGTAATTTTCCCTCCTTCCCTGAAACGGTCGGCAGCAACTGAATATTGTCTCCTTGCTGTTGTCGGCCGTTTCTTTATATAAAGGCGCCGGAGAACTACATCAGAACCAGACAGCTTAAACCGCAAACCGATGTGCCGTAAGCGACGAGATCAAGTTTTTCAGGACGTTCTTTGAACAGGAAAATACTTAACAGTTGTACCAGCACCGTTACGCAGACCGTCGTCACCGGGAAAACAACAGTTCCGTTTATTTCCTTAAGCGCCCATACCCTTAACGCCGATGCGAAAATCCCGCAGATGCCGAAAACGCCACCCCATAATAATTCCGGTTTCCAATTATGTTTTCTGATATTTTTCAATGCCGGGGAACAATAAAATGCCGATAACAGGAATACCACGGTAATAAAAACTTCCCTGAATCCTGTTACCTCAACCGAACGCGTTGACCTCAGCAGAATTTCCCATGTTCCCTGGCCCCAGAATGCCATCATGGCAAACAGAAACCATTTCAGGGAAAGTTTTTTTGCAGAATGGTTGTGCAATATCTTGGCAACCCCGAAAATTATCACTGTCCCGACCGTAAAAATTGTTCCCAGCAGACAAAGGATGAAATGCCGGTTGAAACCGACCGGAACTTCACGCCAGATAAACAAAGACGCCAGAGTGGAAACCACCATGGAACAGCGCAGGATCGTCCAACTGATTCCCAGCGGGCCGTACTGCACGGATTTAGTCGCGCCGATCGTTGCCACTGAAAATAGAAATGCGCCGATGATTCCCGGCCACCCCGCGGCCCGCAAAGCCGGCCAAAGCCCAGCCCAGTCAACAGCGGATAACGTGAAAACCAGCATCACCGTTCCGGAAACGTACCGGGCAATCGCATTAAAACAGAATGCGTTACAGCCTGCTTCAGTGGCTTTGCGCGTCACCACCGCCAGGCAAATCATAAAAATTATTGACAATACCAGATAAATCATCAGATTTCCGCCTTATTTGTTTGCTTTTATTAATATACGGCCTTACTTTATATAAGTAAAATGAATAATTTTTAATTAATATATAACTGTTTAGTTATGAATTTGCTTCAACTTAAATATTTAAGGGAGGCGGTTATTTGCGGAAGCGTAACCCTGGCCGCCCGTCGTTTGCATATAACTCAGCCGGCGGTAAGTAAGCAACTTGGGTTGCTGGCGGAGGAATTGGACTGTGAACTATGGAACAGGCGCCGGGGAAAATTGCGTTTGACGGAATCGGGAAGGGTAATTTTCCAGCGGGCTGAACTGATATTGGAGCAGCTTCACCTGCTGGAAAAGGAACTTGCCGATTTAAACGCTGAAAATGAGATTACCGGCTCTCTGACCGTCGGTTGCGGGCCCCTGCTGTCGCGCAGCCTGCTGCCGCAGTTAAGCGTGGATTTTATCCGGCAATATCCGAAAGTGCACCTTTCGATTTATGAAAGCGATTCTATTCAACTGCCGGGACTGCTGGCGGACGGCAGCATTGATATCGGGCTGGGAGCGGGGAATCTGAAAACAGATTCCAAAATAAAATTCACGGCTTTACTGAAAGACAGTTATCTGGTCATTCATTCAGCCGAATTAGTCATTCCCGGCAGCGTTTTTCCTACGGCACGGCTTGGCGATTATCCTTTCATAAACTACATGCCGGGTTCGACCGTGCTGGCTTCCGTGGATAAACGCCTGAAACTCAAAAAGCTCAATTCTATCCTTTATGCGCGCAATACGGAAACGGTAATCGAATTTGTCAGGCGCAACGCCGGAATTGCATTCATGCCTTCTTATATGTTTAAACTGTTAAGGCCGGAAGGAATTATCGCAAAATGTCTTGACAAGCCGGTATATCAGAATATCGGCATATATTGTCTTGCGGAGAATAATAATAATCCGGTATATGAAATTTTCACGGCCAAAGTCAGGGACGCGTTCAGAAAACTGAGTCAGGATGCAGTTGTTTGACTGTATTCTAGTGTCCAGTCAAGCTTGTATTTGTAACAAATATATCATTTGATTACCGGATAAAGCCGCTTCAGCTTTATCCTGGTATCTTTTGCCGTAAATTGCCAATCCACTCCCGCCTGCTTATTATTTCGCTCTCGTTCCCATGCCGCAACCTCATGCCGCATCGTATCGATATCGCCGATGTGCCGATTGAGACATTGCCCGGAAACCACATTCAATT
>JAQUOK010000169.1 GCA_028717165.1 Victivallaceae bacterium
AAAATACAAAGACTGCGGATATATTCTCGAACGGTTGCAAAATCTCGAAGTAAAGGTCGACTCCTTCATTGAAAGACAAATGCAGGAGGCATGACAAATGCCAGCTTAGGACAGATGCCCTTATTTCTGTACTGCGCTTTACGTCGATGGCCCCAGCGTTCTTCATTTATTCTCTTGAACTCTTCCTCTAAAGGTTCATATGTTGCTTCTGGAGATTCTATGCCTTTATAATTAAAAAAGTTTATCTTAAAAACAGTCATACACTTTGGACATCTTGCCTTCTCAACGCTTTTACTCCATATCCGCAATTTTTGATTACAGTGAAGACAAAGAAAACAATATGAATCAGTTGTATTCATTTTTTTGAAGATAACCCGAGGTTCTTCACAAAAATCTGTACCAAACGCATAAAGACTACCGCCTTTCTGTCAAGCTCTGATTCGACATAAAACCGCTGCGCTATTTATTTCCGCTTCAATGGAAGGATTCAACAATAAAATCGGCTGGCTCCAAAGACAAGCCTACGGATACAGAGACCTTGAATATTTCAAGCTGAAAGTTTACGATTTACCGAAGGTGAAAATCATAAAAGATCTTTGACTGGTACAGATTTTTGTGAAGAGGCGTTTTGTGTAGGATAACTAATTGATGATTAATTATTTATAGAAATGGCGGAGGGAGTGTGTATTCCCTGCAACCCGCCATAAAGTTCAAAATTGATGTTTTTTTAGATGTTTTGAACTCAAAATAACACAATATGGCACTTCTTCGAGCTTAACCATAATCCTTTATAAATGGACCTAAATGGGCCCAAGTGGGGAAAAATGGGGAAACTTTTTTTATAATAAATGTACTGCTCGACTGGCAACAATACCGCCATGGATTGTTTCCATACCAGACGATATTTTAACATACATTCTGTCCATATATTATCAAATCAAATAGAGTAGCTTAAAATCATTAAATCAACTGCTTTTTAGGAAATGCTTCTAATATATTTATTTTTTGATAGCTTGACTTTACAAAATATAGGTATATTTTATAATACATAACTAAATTGAACTAAGGATGTGAATATGATTATTGATAGAATTATAATGTCGGCTTTCCAGAAGATTCTGGACAGTGGCAAAATAGCCATAGTTATTGGAGCAAGACAAGTTGGCAAAACAACTCTGGTAAAGGAAGCTTTAAAGTCAAGCAAGATGCTGATGTTAAACTTTGACGTGCCGTTTGATATTGCGCGCTTTAAAGCAGCTTCAGTATTACCGCCGCTTGATGGCTTAAAAAGTCTTGGTTCTCCTGATTTTCTGGTTATTGATGAAGCGCAAAGGGAGCCGGATACAGCTCGAATCGTTAAGGGGTGGTATGATGCCGACTTACCCGTTAAAATCGTTCTTCTAGGATCTTCCAGTTTAAATCTGTTGTCTCAGACCACTGAAAGCTTAACCGGGCGCAACCGTAAGATTCAGCTTCCCCCGTTTATCCTCAGCGAGTCTCTGGCTGCGGAAAGCTGGCATAGAAAAGAATATACGATGCAGGTAATAGAGGAATGTTTCGCACCACAATTCCGGGTAACTTTATTAAAATCAATGGTATTCGGATCCTATCCGGAAGTAGTAACTTGTGATGATAAAATAGGCTTGCTTAGAGAATTATCAGGGGATTATCTCTGGAAGGACGTTCTCCAACTTGGGCTTATTAAAACTCCAGATTTAATCCGCCGCCTGTTAATTCTGCTGGCACATCAGGCCGGTTCGGAAGTGTCGGTTAACGAGCTATCCCAACAACTACAGATGGCCCGGCAGACAGTAGAAAGATACCTTGATTTGCTTGAGCAGACTTTTGTAATCTTTCGTCTTCCGGCATTCAGCACTAACCAGCGCAAAGAAGTTGCAAAAAGCAAGAAGATATTTTTCTGGGATACCGGAATTCGTAATGCGGTATTGAATGCATTTGACCTGAATGAGAATCGTCCGGATATAGGCAATCTTTTTGAAAACTACCTTATTGCTGAAATTGCCAAGCGTAATTTGATCTCGGAAAATCCTAGCGAATTATATTTTTGGCGTACAGTATCGAAATCAGAGGTTGATTTGGTCATGAAAAAAGGCTCTGAATTAAAACCCTACGAAATCAAATGGGGAAGGAAAAAAGGTAAAAGCGTTGCATTTGAAAATGAATACGGCGTTCCGATACAAACATTGTCTTCAGATAAACCATCCCTGTGGCCATTAAACTGAAATTCGATTTAAAAAAATAAAAAATCCAGGTGCGTGGAGCCAAGGCTCCACGCACCTCATTTTGATTACGCCCTTAAAAGGTACTTTAGCTTTGATTTGAGCAGTAAACCATAAAACAACAAAAAAAATCATGTTAAGCATGCCGTTTCTTTCGACATGAATCGAATAGACATGTTGTCTTTTTACGATAAAATCCTCTTAAATACGATTATATCCTATCGTTGCAAGGCCTTTCCCAGGTGGTTGGCGCAACTTTTTTGACGCATTATATTGCGCTTAAAACCATAACCATATAAGGAGGTAAAAATGATTACCGAAGAAATCATTATTGAAGTTATAAAAGCTTATGGGAGACCATTCTCGCTTAACTCGAAGGGAAACTTGACGTATTTTAATGAGCAATTTTTTGCTGGACTTTTCCACCGTGCCTATTCGCCAGTTTTTATTGCCAACCAAAAACAATTTTTCATGTTTAACGATAAAAATGGTTGCTTTGATGACCAAAATTCTTCAGCAATGATTAATAAACTTGGACTTTTTCTACATGAATTTACTGAAGTATTCAAAATTCCAGCAATGGAAAATAAACGCACATGTGGCACCCTTAGAAATATTATGACATTTTTAGAAAGTATTGGGGAACAAAACGATTTTTTTAGCCTATCAGACAGAATTTATATCCATTGCGCTAATGGGGTTTTAGAGTTTAAATTGGCTATTAAGAAATCAAAATCAAAGTCCTTTCTCTCCAAGCACCGCAAGTCGAGTCGCAGTCATAATACTAATGATCTTGATTTGGCTAACAGGTGGGAATTGAAGCCGTTTTCTCCAGATTATCGCAGCTTAGGTCGTTGTGAATTAAACTACGATCCTCAAGCGAAGTGTCCACAATTTGAAGCTTTTCTCCATTCCTTTTTAGAAGACGATGATATTGAATTGATTAAACAATATATAGGCCAGTGTTTACTCGGCAAAAATATCACACACACTATGTTGGTGATTACTGGACCAGGAGGCTGTGGGAAAAGCACATTGGAAACAATTATTGAATTGCTTATCGGAGCCAATAGCTATACTCAAATCCGTCCAGAACATATCGGTTCCCGTTTTGAGACAAGTTTTTTTATGGGCAAAACCCTGTTGTCTGGTAAAGAGTCTAGAACTTCTTTTTTTACTTCTAAAGGAATGGGCATAATCAAGTCTCTGGTAGGCGGTGATGGTTTACGAGCTGAAGAGAAAAACTCAAATAAACATAAGATGGTTGAAGGTACTTTTAATGTTATCATAGTTGGAAATTCTATACCTAAACTGCAATTTGAGAGTAATGACGACAAAAGCTCCTACCACAGACGTTTTCGTTGGATCAGATGTAAAGATTTCAAGCCGGAAAATCCAATACCTAATCTTGCCAAAAAAATTTTCTCAGAGGAAGGTTCCGGTATTCTGAATTTTGCACTTGATGGTGCAAAAAAAATATTAGAATCCAATATTATGCCTTGTGGCAACCTTCAGAACGCCCGACTTGACTATCTGTTTGGCAGCTCTGAACCTTTGGATTTATTCTTAGCTTCTTGCGTGGAGACTAATCGTAACACTACAATCACCTCTGAAGAGTTATTTACCGCCTTCACGAAATTCAGTATTTCTATGGGGTGGACGCCTTGGCGACAACGTCATTTTCAAAATCAGATTCCCGATGCGATGTTACGCCACTTTCAACAACCGCTTCGTCGCGAAGTTCCGCGTCGCAGAGCCAGTGATGGCAAGATGACCAACCGTGCTGGTTTTTTTCACGTCAGATTTAAAAACTGAATTACAAATATCCGTATGTTCTGTATGTTTTGTATGGAAATTTATTGAAAACAGTATATTAAACCCAATAACAATGAGGTAAATATGAAAATTGTAGTTTTAAGTGGAGCTGGGCTTAGTGCGGAAAGCGGAATAGAGACTTTTCGCGCAAAGGACGGCCTGTGGGCAAATCATTCGGTTGATGCGGTCGCGACGGTAGAGGGCTTTAACGCCGATCCGGCTTTAGTCCATAAATTCTATAATGAACGCCGCATGCAATTGAAGGAGGTGGAGCCCAATGCCGCGCATTATGCTTTGGCGAAGCTTGAAAAGACACCCGGTAT
Organism: Victivallaceae bacterium; assembly: GCA_028717165.1. Lineage (GTDB taxonomy): Bacteria > Verrucomicrobiota > Lentisphaeria > Victivallales > Victivallaceae > JAHOYW01. Next base: position 4,379 of record JAQUOK010000169.1, read on the forward strand.
TGATTTGTTCCATGTCACGCAAAATATAGATGACCTCTGCGAACGTGCCGGGGCCAAAGAACTAATTCACATGCATGGCGAATTATTAAAATGCAGATGCATTGCGTGCGCTGAAGTCATGGACTGGAGGCGTGACACCAATATTCATACAACATGTCCTGAATGTGGCTTTAAAAGCGAATGGGGCGGCATTCGACCACATATTGTCTGGTTTGGAGAAATGCCGATGCGTATGAATGAAATTGAAAAAGCCTTACAGTCCTGTGATCTCTTTGTCGCGATCGGTACCTCCGGGAAAGTTTATCCTGCTGCCAGGTTTGTTCAAATAGCTAAAGATGCGAAAGCAAAGACATTGCTGTTGAATAAAGACCCGGCAGAAAACAGTTATCTCTTTGACAACTCCATCATAGGCAATGCCACAGAGATAGTCCCGAAATGGGTAAAGTCACTTGCTTAGCAAAAAGTTTAGAGCAAGTCGAATAATAATGGGACATTACATTTAAAAAAATAAAAATTTAGGCATGTGGAGCCAAAGCTCCACATGCCTTATTTTGAGGGAGGCTTGGTTACACATTTGAAAGGCAGTTTTATTTGAATCTGAGGAGTAAACTTCGGCTAGCGGCCTATGGTTTTTAAGAGCTTTTAAACGTTATTAAAATTATTTTGAAATTATGGTTTTGATAATTTTGTCAGAAATTTCAATCCAGTTAAAGACTCAATTCTGGGGATAGTGGTTTGATAGGATTTTATGGGTTTGGGTTTGACCAGGATGTTCGGAATCAGGTAAGCTTGATGGATTATCTTGTCCCCCTCCTGCCAGATGATGATTTTGAAGAAGGCATCGGGAATGGCGGCTTGTTTTTCTATATTCTGTCCGAGCCACATGGAGGGGCTTTTGTTGAAGAACACTGGTCCGGTGATTATCCAGACTTTGCCGTATTGGTCTGCCATGGTTTCGCATTTTTGTTCCAGCTCTTTCCAGATGCCGTTATTTTGAGATTGGAGTTGTGGGCAGGCATTGAGCAGCGTATGGGTTTCTATAGCGGCTTTGGTGCTGACTCGTTCGGCGGTAGATTTGGGGCACATATGACCCCGGACAAAACGGAAGTCGGTTTTGACTTCGGGAAGTTTGTGGGTTCCGGGTACCGCATAGGTTTTATCATCTGGGGCTATTCCGGCTTTGAAAAGCTTTTCGTCGGTTGTCCATTTGGGACGTTTGGAGAGTTTATGTTTTTTGTCTGATCTGCGGATTTCGTAAGCGACAAATTCAGGTATACCCCAGAGGTCCGGTTTACCGTCGCCATCGTCGTCATCGGGTCCGTCGAAAGAAACGACAAATGCGTCAAATTCAAAAAATAAATCCCGAGGCTGCGTAACCCACCGGTCATGTTTGTAGGGACCGGCAGACAATACTACCGATATACTGAACATGACAAGTGGGATCAGGATGCGCATTATAACCTCAATTCTTTTTGCCAGGTAAAATGAATATTTTTACGATATGGAACTGCATCGTTTCAGGACTGAATTTCAGCCACAGTTTCAGTTTGCTATAGTTCCAGGTGTTGCCCAATCCCTGCTTGATTTGTTTGGCTTCGGCGGCGGTACAACGAAATAATGTATTACCATACGTCGGGTATTTTTTAGCTACCCCGGCGAAATCAATATCCGGATGAGCGTCATCACCGAAATGAGTTGGAGGGCTGCTGGAAATATACGGGTATTCATTCGTAAATTCCGTTAGAGCAGTGAATAGCTGAAAACAATTAATAGTTTTCCGGTCAGGATCGAATTTCAAGGTCAAACTGTCTTCCATATCGTAATTTATTTCAAAAATTTTTCTGGATATATTGCTGCCTCTGAAATTTCTGTAGGCCTTGGCTTTAGCTTCCCGGACTCTGTTTTGATGCTCCCACTGCGCTTCAAATTCTCCCTTTTCCAATCCACAGGCGGCTTCGTACTCTTTTTTGAACTGTTCTATTTTTGACATATCAAGTTGTTTGAACGGTAGCGGTTCGATTTTCTGCTCAGCGCCTGGTGTTTCCACGCGGATTTCATCAAGCCCGGAAACCTTTACGATAAGTTTGTGATACAAAATATCCTTGAAAACTTGATACCTGATAGGCCAGCGCTTATTACCGATTTTCAAATTGGCCGTGGCATATGGTGATTCGAATTTGAAAGAACTGCCCTGCATGGTTTTGATATCCTCCAAAGCTATATGTTTGGATTCTATCAGTTTATTGATAGCGGCAACGACCTCTCGGGCGTCAGAATGTTTCGGGGCGCGTTTCTTCAGCCATTTATAATTAACCATATAAGCCCCGTATAGTTCCACCGGTATTCCCGTAACTTCAGTAAACATTCTGTGAGTCAGGTCTTCGGCTATTGCCTCTTTAGCTTTTGCGATCACTATCT
>JAQUOK010000170.1 GCA_028717165.1 Victivallaceae bacterium
GGATCGTCGAACAGGCGCAGAACGGAGTAATGCTTCCAAGCGCCGCGGCCAGAAAATATCCGGTCGGTCCTTTTCTTGAAAGATAAGAATTCAGCCGTTCTTTGGGAATATATTGCAACACCAGTGAAACAATGGCGCTGATCGACAAAAAAAGGATTATCAGTTCCAGAAAAATGAAACCGAAATACCCTAAGGTATCCATAAAAGTATTCATGATAAAGTCTCGATTATTTTAATTTTTCGGTTGAAATGAATAGGTCCGTGTCGACTCTGGCGAATCATGGGCGGGGATAGATTCACCCCATATTGACCACAACAAATTGTATGTCTGCAGCAGTTCACGGTTATGTCCTCCGGAAATTTCTGTTATTCCTTTTTTTCAGCGCATCCGGCAACGAAGCAACAAATTTTTTAATTTCATCGCGGACGCGCCGGTAACAATTTAGTTTTTCTTCTTCACGGGTCAATTCTTTCGCCATTCGGGGCGGATCGTCGAAACCGACATGGACGACCTTGGTCTTGCCGGGGAAGATCGGGCAACTTTCATTGGCGTGTCCGCAAACAGTAATTACATAATCAAAATCAATGTTTTCCAGTTCGGACGGCAGTTTTGACTTTTGAGTTGAAATATCCACGCCGGCTTCCGCCATTACTTTTACGGCATCCGGGTTCAGGCCGTGTTTTTCTATTCCTGCCGAATATGCTTCTATGAGCTCGCCTTTCAGGCGGCGGGCCCAGCCCTCGGCCATTTGGCTGCGGCATGAATTGCCGGTACACAGGAACAGTATTTTCAGTTTTCTTTTCATCAGATTTCCAAAATTAAGAAAATCAGCCGGATTACGATTTATTGCCGCATCCTGTTTTAAGGTTGTATGCCGCTGCCTTTTTTAAATCGGCCAGGAATTCCTTATTATTCTTTGATTTCGAAAATTCGTTCTTTATCCAATTTATGAGCGGTTCAAGTTTTTTTTCCTGAGTCTTCAGACGGTAATATACCCAGCGGCCCTCTTTACGCCGGTCGAGCAGCCCGGAATGAAACAGGATATCAAGATGCCGTGAGGCAGTCGCCCCGGTAACTTGCAGTAATTCAATAATCCGGCAGGCGCATAATTCGGGATAGAGAATCAGGGCAAGAATGATTTTTAACCGGTTCCGGTCCGAAAGCGCTTTCAATATCGAGATCATATTATCCATGGTAAAGCACCGTCTGATATTTATATATTTAGCTAAATAACTAATTAATTTAGAAGCTGAATTTATTTTTTCAAGTACAGTAAAGAAAATTTTGTTTATAAGGCGGCGACGTGCGGGGCCAGCAGGATTTTCAGGAAATTTTTATTGTCTTTCCTTTCATAGCTGAGTTTGTCGGCCATTTTACAGGTGAGGAATATGCCTATTCCGCCAAGCTGGCGATGCTGCAGGTCGGATTTCATGTCCGGAGCGTCGGCTTCCAGCGGATTAAACGCGTGTCCGTCATCAATGATGGTCAGAATCATGATCTCATTGTCAATTTCCAGGCGGATTTCAATATCATGCGGCCTATTGTCGTCGTACCCGTATTTAATAATATTGGTAAGCATTTCCTCGAGGCACACATTTAAACTGAAAAGCAACTGCTCCGAAAAATTACTTTCCCTGGCGATTTCATTGATCTCGGCACAGAGAAGTTCGAGTTCAGGGAAGTTGTTCTTTATCTTAAATGTGTAACAGTTGCCCATAAGCCTGTAAAACTACCTTTGAAGCTGTGATAAACTGATCGCGTCCGGAGCGTCTTTTACTACCGGCAGAACCATTGTCAGGCCGGCGGTTTCCAGAGCCGTCTCAACCAGCGGGGGAACGGAATGCAGAATAAGTCTGCCGCCTTCGGAATCAAGTTTTTTGGCGGCGCTGAGCAACATCCTCATACCGAGAGACGCAATAAAGGTAACGCCTGAAAAATCCACGACGACAGCCCGTTTGCCCGAAGCTAATCTCGCAAAATCCATTTCGACATCCTTTACCCCTGATATGTCCAGAGAACCGGATAATAAAAGATTGGTTATTCTGTCTGTTGACTCAAGTTGGGTCAGTTTCATTACTGTAACTCCTGATTTACTATGAAGGTTTTTAAAATTCCTAACCTCGTTAAACCGCAATATGCGCAATGCACGGCAGATTGCGGAATAATCCGTTTTGATTATCCATCCCGTAACCGTAAACGAAAGTATCCGGTATTCTGAACCCGTACCAGTTTACCTCAATATCAAGCTTGCGATGCGGTACCTGTTTGTCCAGCAGCACGCAGATACTGACGGAGGCCGCTTGCCGTTTTTCGGCCCAGACTTTTACCTTGTGCAAAGTCAGACCGGTGTCCAGAATGTCATCCACTATCAATACGTGCCGGCCGGCAATGTCCAGACCGGGTTCGGACCGCAAAACCGGATCCCCGGAACTCCCGTCGCCCGTATAAGAAGCGACGGTAAAAGTATCCAGGCGCAGCGGACATTTTATCTGGCGGATTATATCCGCGGCGAAAACCAGCGCGCCGTTGGTCAGCGCCAAAACCGTTATTTCCTTTTCCCGGTAATGTTCAGTAATACTTTTGCCCAGTTCGGCGACCCGTTCGCCGATTTTTTTCCGGCTAAGCAAAATATTATGATTTTTCCGGCAGTCAGTATATTTCAATTTTATTCTTTTTCTGTTATGTTTTCCGGAAAAATAATTTCAGTTTCCGGCTTTTATTTCATTCGGCTTTATACTTTTAATATCCTTATCAAGTGCTGAAACCAGTTGTCCGGCGCATTCACTCATCGCCCTGACGAAATATATCGGCCCCTGTTTTTCGAATTTACTGCTGAAAACAATTGAATTTCTGGATATCGGCCTGATTATATTATCAGGGGTTCCTTTGATTACATAGTTTACGCCAAGCGAAGCGGTATTTGTCTGCAGGTCGATCCTGAACATGAACACATTGCCGGAAATAAGCAGTACCGAATCCTTGGGCAGGGGCCCGGACTGTTTGAACGCGCTCTGCAGATAACGGGTAAGGAGCAGACAAGGCGGCTGTATCCATTTGTTGTAATCGTCCATGATCATTTCATTGTTTTTACCCCGGTAGATCATTTTGTATTTTGCCGGTTCGGTCGAATCGAAAGCGAGGATATTAACCTGATTCCCGGTCAGCAGGATCTGCGGCGGGTTTGCCAGATCATAATATTTCACTGCGACATAAGGTTTTTCCGAGAAGCCGAACAGGCAGCCGCCGAACAGGACGATCATCCCGGCCGGGGCGGATAACAGACAAAACAATTGCGCCAGTCTCTTTCGCATAAGAATTTCTCCATTTTTTACGCCATAAAACGAAACGGCAGTTCAAACTTAAGCGGTCAAACTTATTTTTTTGTAGCGTCATTCGCTTCGATTATGTATAGATATTTCTGCGTTTCAACTATTACAATAGTTTTAAAAAGCGTAAATGTAAAGTCAAATAAGTTTCAGCGTGCGGGTATTTTTAAAATTTGCCCCGGACGCAGAGCCTTTTCCGCAGGGAGTATTTCGCGGTTCGCATCGAAAATAATTTTGTAATATCTGGCGGAACCGTAAAACTGGCGCGAAATACTGCTCAGGGAATCTCCTTTCTGCACCACATAGCTGCGTTCTTTCTCCGGCGCTTCAGTTTGCGGCTTGTCAATCTTTTCCAGGGTAAACGGCGGAGCTTCCGGTTTCGCCTTGGCGGCCGGCGTTTTTTCCGTGTTTTTTTCTTCGGTTTTCGGGGGTTCTTTTATTGGCTCCGCGGCTTTTTCCGGTACGTTATTTTGCGGTTTTCCGGTTTCCGGTTTCACTGTTTCGGGATTTTTCTCAGGAGTTTCGTTTGGGGGAGTTTCCGGCGTTTTTTCCGGCGTTTTTTCCGGCGGCTTCAAGCCTTTTTCATTTTCGGCTTTCCCGGGTTTCTCAGATTTCTCTGCTTTTTTCTCTTTTTACGCTTGCGCCTTTTTCTCCTGTTCCGCGAGTTTCGCTTTCAGTTCAGCGGTTTGCGCAAGCGTTTTGTTATGGGCAGCCTGAAGTACAGCCAATTCAGAGGTGAGTTTTTTTTCGCTGTTATGCACCTGCCGGGCGTATATGAGCAGTTTTTTCTGCAGGGATTGCGTTTTCGTAAGCTCCAGCTTGTATTTTTTCAGTTCCTGTTCAGTCGTATATAAAGTATCCTGCAAAGCGGCAACGTCTTCCGGGTCGTTATATTCTTTCCGGGCCCGGTAATAATATTTTTTTTTGGCCGCTTCCAGCCATTTCCTGACGTTTTCCGCTTCCGGCGAGTTCGGCGCGAATTCCAGAAAACGCTCATAGTGATAAACCGCCTGCAACGGTTTATCGAGAGTCTCGTCGTAAATGGAAGCGAGCATCAAATGGGTTTTTGATGATTCCGGGTTTACCACCAGGTAGCGCTGAAAATATTCCACCGCCAGTTTGATTTCTTTGGCATTCTGGGCTTTTACCGCACGCTTGAACAGCGGGTGCGACTCTTCTTCCTTGGACTTCAGGCCGCATCCGGCAAGACCGGCAAGCAGCATTACCGCTAATAATATCTGCATAAATTTCAAGACTTTACATCCTTGTTGCAAAATTAAGCAAGGCGACGCCGCAAACCGCGGCGGTTTCCACCCGCATAATATAAGGGCCGATATGCAAAGGCGCTACTCCGCATGCCGACATTTTCCGTTCTTCCTCCTCAGAAAAACCGCCTTCCGGCCCGACCAGCCAGGCGATGTCCGCGGAAACCTGGGGGAGCTTCCTGCCGCTTTCACTGACTGCGCCGTAAAACGCCGCCATTCCGGTGCTTTTTATTTTTTCCATGGCCTGATCGAGAGAACACGGCGTATTAAGTTCGGGCAGAAAGATATTGCCGGATTGTTTACAGGCTTCCTGGAGCAGGCTCCGCCAGCGGTCGCTGATTTTTTCGGGAGCGGCCACCGAATAACGGGTTATAAGCGGATGAATGCTCCAGACGCCCGCCTCGGTACACTGGCGCAGGAGCTGGTCCAGGGCGTTTCGCTTGGGAGCGGCGACGAATAAATGGATTTTTGTTTCCGGTTCGGGATATTCCGTCAGTTTGCGGATGATAATTTTTTTATCCCCGGCAAGTTCGGCTTCGGCGCGGGCGCCTTTGCCGTCGAGCAGGCCGATCATGTCGCCGGGGGCGGCCCGCAGGGTCTTGAACAAATGTTTCATTTCACTTTGCGGAAACAAAACTTCCTCGCCGGGCTTGCCGATCGCATCAACAAAAAAATTATGCATAATTACCTTGTAGAATTTTTTACATGCCTGCAAGCAAAATAACCGGAAAACCGGATAAATACAAGTGTTGTCCGTTAAAATATCCCTCCGACCTTGTTTTTTTCTTTTTTGCGGTTATGTTAGAGCCGGTAATTAAAAATATAAAAGATATATATGCTGAAATTCGATTACATTTGCAATCTTTCTATAATTACTATTGCCATCGGCATTAGTAGGGGGTCTTCTGTGCTTTAGAGCCGGAGATCCCGCCCTCAACGTAATAACTTCCGGCATATCTGATCTTCAAACCGGAAAATCACTGAATCAAGACTAATTTTGCTATTATATTTTGGGAGTATTTTATGACTAAATCATACAGGTACAATACGTATGTGGAAATAATGGATACCACTTTGCGCGACGGCGAACAGACGCCGGGCGTAGCTTATACCCCGGTGGAAAAACTCCAGATAGCGCAGATGCTGCTGAATAAATTGCGGGTTGACCGCCTGGAAGTCGGTTCCGCCCGGGTTTCGGAGGGCGAACAGGAAGCGGTTTCGAACATCGCCGAATGGGCCGTCAAACGCGGTTTCGGGCAGCGTCTCGAAATACTCGGTTTTGTCGATGAGGGCAGATCCGTGGACTGGATCACCGCCGCCGGCTGTAAAGTCGTCAATCTGCTGGTGAAAGGCTCTGAGAAACATTGCCGGGTACAGTTGCGCAGGACTCCGGAGGAACATTTCCGGCAGGTCGGCGAGAATATAAAGTACGCCGCCGAGAAAGGGCTTGACGTGAATGTTTACCTCGAAGACTGGTCGAACGGCATGAACGACAGTTTTCAATACGTTCACGCTTTTGTTTCCTTTCTCCGGGATTTTCCGGTAAAACGCATAATGCTGCCTGATACTCTGGGCATACTGAATCCCATGGTCACCACCCGTTATCTGGACTGGATGTATTCGGTCTTCCCTGATGCGCGGCTGGATTTTCATGCGCACAATGATTACGGGCTGGCGACCGCGAATTCATTGGCGGCGGTTGAGGCCGGCGTCAGCGGACTTCATACCACGGTGAACGGGCTCGGCGAGCGCGCCGGGAACCAGTCCTTGTGTGAAATAGCCGCGGCCATCCATGACATGACCGAACGGAAAACGCATCTGGCCGAGAAGCAGCTGCAGTATGCGGCGACATTACTGCAGACGATCTCCGGCAAGCGTAACAGCGCGAATTCCCCGATCGTCGGTTCCGACGTGTTCACGCAGACTTGCGGGGTGCATGCCGACGGCGATAAAAAAGGCAACCTTTACGCCAATAAACTGCTGCCCGAACGTTTCAGGCGCAAACGGATATACGCCCTCGGCAAGCTCAGCGGCAAGGCCTCGCTGGAAAAGAATCTCGACGAAATGGGCCTGGAACTCGATACCGCCCTGCATTCCAAAGTGCTGCGGGAAATCGTCCGCCTCGGGGACAAAAAGAAAAGTGTTACCCCCGCCGATCTGCCGTTTATCATATCCGATGTCCTGCACACTCCGTTGA
>JAQUOK010000171.1 GCA_028717165.1 Victivallaceae bacterium
TCAATATATTCCGCCTGGACTTCTTCCGCTTTTCGTCCGCCTGTTCCGGCGGCGGTTCCGCCAAGCGTTGCGACCTCTCCGGGATTGTGCGCCATGATCATATATTTGTGCCGGGCGTGAAAATCCTGAAGCCCTTTTAAGGAAGCGTCATTTTTCAGGTATTCCAGCCATCTGGAGTAAACCGCCACATGATCGATGAAACGGTCACGGATGCCCGAATCGTGAAGCCGGCCTTCCTCCTCCGCCGGAATAAGCGGAAAACGTTCAGTGAATGCCCGGGCAAAAATTCCGACACCCTTTTTTTCGGGAATGCCTTTGGCGTTGAACACTTTTACTTTGAGTAATCCGGAACTGGGCGATTTACTTTTGAAAACAAAACCGCAAAGTTCTTCTTTTTCCAGTTCGTCAAGTTTTTTAGCGCACCAGGTCTGCATTTTCGCGGTCAGGTCGATCCCGGTTCTGACCGTGACCAGACGGGGCGCTCCGGCATCCCCGGTCAAATGCATGGCTTCACGGGGAACCGGCAAACCGCATTCAACTTCGGGACAGACCGGCAGCCATTTCACGTATTTTCCCAGGACATCGGTCAGATAATGGTCCTGTTTATGCTGGCCGTCATAACGGACGGGTTCCCCGAGCAGGCAGGAACTTATTCCAAGTTTTACAGTTGTTTTTTCCGGCATGGCAGAATTCTCCGCGTAAATTAATAAAAGCCTCCAAGATTAATATTACTGTCCGTACCGCCAATGTGCAAGTTATAAAGGTAATTTGATCTTATAGGAATTTGTTATTTTGCCAGAATCATTTTTTAAAAATTTGTTATTTTGACAGGACAAAAAGTGGTTTTGGGTAGTGCCGAGAGCAGCCTTGCTCCGGCACAGAAAGCGTTAAAGGCGGATATAAACTTTGCCGGTCACGGTGCGAGGCCGCACTCGTGACTACTAAAATTCCCGGCGGAGCCGGTTAAGTTTAAGGCTCGGTTTTATTCAGGCATTTGCCAGGATGATCGCCCGTAAGGGAGCGGGGTAGCCTTCGAAGCTTTTTTTCGGGTCGTCCGGGTGCAGATAATCTTTCAGCGATTCCCAGCGCATCCAGTCGGTAGTGCGCTGCTCCTCTACAGTCGTTTTATTGACGTCTACGGTACGGACGTTTTCGAAACCGAGTTTGCGGAGCCATTTTTCCAAAGCCGAAGTCGAAGGCAGAAACCAGACGTTACGCATTTTGGCGTAGCGCCCTTCCGGTACCAGAACGGTATTTTCATCACCCTCAACCACCAACGTTTCCAGCACCATTTCTCCTCCGGGCCGGAGCATGCCGCAAATTTCCAGCAGGTGGTCCATCGGCGACTTGCGGTGATACAGTACCCCCATTGAAAAAACCGTGTCGAAAACCCGCATCTGTTCCGGCATGTCCTCAAGCCCGAGCGGCAGCGCCCAAACCGAATCTTTTTTCAAAAAATGCCGCATCGCCCAGTATTGCATCACGAACACTTTGTACGGTTCTATCCCGACTGCCAGTTTCGCCCCGGCTCCGGCCATCCGCCAGGTATGGTAACCGCTGCCGCAGCCGATATCCAGAACCAGCCGGTCCTGCAGTGGAGCAATATGTTTTTCCAGACGCTGCCATTTCCAGTCGGAACGCCATTCGGTGTCTATTTTCATGCCGCAGATATCGAAAGGGCCTTTGCGCCACGGGCGAAGTTCCTGCATGCACGCATAAAGTTTTTTCCGGCAGGTCTCGTCGCAGTCTTCCGGTATTCCCGCCCGGATTGTGTCTCCCGCAATATCGACTGAAGAAAGATTTATTTCCGGAAGCGCGTTTATCGCTTTAAGCCACATATCCAGATGACCGTGACTGCAGCCATCGATAATGGCTTGCGACTGTTTATAAAGCTTTCCGGCCCAGGGGGCGAGTGCGGTTTGCGCCGCAGTTTTTTCAAATCCTGCATAATCCGGACTAATCATTTGAAGGCCGCCATTGACATGAAGTTGAAACACTGAAACCACAATTCACAGCGCTTGAAGCCGATCTTTTCGAGTCGCGCAGTATGTTGCGGGATAGTATCCGGGATCAGGACATTCTCCAGGGCGGTACGTTTCTGCCGGATCTCCATTTCGGAATAACCGTTATGGGCTTTCCATGAATGGTAAATGTCCATGAACAGTTCGCTGTTGCGTTTTTCGGAAAAAGTAATTTTTTCCGACAGGATCAGCGCCGCGCCCGGCGGCATGCTGTCGTAAATGCGTTTCAATAACGGTTCCCGGTCTCCGGGCGGCAGAAACTGCAAGGTAAAATTCAGCGCCGTCAGCGAATTGTTCTGAAAATCGATATTGCGGATATCATCGAGAAGCAGTTCAACCGGAGCCATACCGTTATCCGAAGCGAGGATTTCCCGGCAGCTTTCGATCATGTCCGGGGAATTGTCAACAGCAATGATCTTAACGCCGGGAGCGCTGATCCGGGAGCGCATTGCCAGGGTTGTGGCGCCGAGCGAACAGCCGAGGTCATAGACATTGCTGTCAGGCCGGGCGAAACGTTCCGCAAACAGGCCGCTCATGATAATGACGTTTTCGTATCCCGGTACCGAACGTTTTATCATATCCGGGAATACCGCGACGACTTTTTTGTCGAAACTGAAGTCTTCGACTTTTTTCTGCGGAATTGAAAAAATATTGTCTTTCGTCATTTTTCTGCCTTTGCGGGGTTGGCTGTCTATAAATGAATAAAGCAAATTACGCTTAAATTCAAGCTTTGCTAGTTGAAATTCATTAGAATTTAGCTAAATTCTTTTAGCGTTGAATTTTAACAGGGAATAATGTACCTTGAGTGAAAATACGGCCTATCTGGTAAAACCCCGGGATTTTCTGTTCGGCGAATCGGAGGACGACGCGCTGGAACTGGATTGCGGGAAGAAATTATATTCCGTAAATATCCGCTATGAAACCTACGGTGAACTTCTGCCGGACGGTTCCAACGCGGTACTGATCCTGCACGCCCTTTCCGGCGACGCCCATGTCTGCGGCAGGCACTCCCCGGACGACCGGAAACCCGGTTGGTGGGATGAGATGGTCGGCCCGGGAAAACCTATCGACACCGATAAATATTTTGTCGTCTGCAGCAATGTCATCGGCGGCTGTTCCGGTTCCACGGGGCCGAGATCGCTAAATCCCCGAACCGGGAAAAGGTATAACATGGATTTCCCGGTAATCACCATGGCCGACATGGTTCGGGCCCAGAAGCGCCTGATGGAACACCTCAAAATAAAAAAATGGCTGAGTCTCGTCGGCGGTTCGATGGGCGGCATGCAGGCGCTTGAATGGGCGATCACTTATCCCGACCTGATGGAAAGCGTCATTCCGATCGCCACTACTGCGCGCCTGTCTCCGCAGGCGATCGCTTTTGACTGGGTCGGGCGGGAAGCAATCCTGACCGACACCAACTGGCGGGACGGGAATTATTCCGAAAACAGTGAACAGAAGGGACTGTCGATCGCACGCATGCTGGCGCATATTACTTATCTGAGCGATGAGTCAATGCACCACAAATTCGGGCGCGAACTCCAGGATACGGCAAGCTATTCTTTTGACTTCAAGCGTAATTTCGCAGTTGAAAGCTATCTGGAATATCAGGGCCGGCGTTTTACCGAACGCTTCGACGCCAACAGTTATTTGTATATTACGCGGGCAAACGATTATTTCGATATTTCAGCCAAAGCCGGCGGCGAGCTGGCAAAAGCGCTGGAACCGGTCAAATGCCGTTTTCTGGTGGTATCCTTTTCCAGCGACTGGCTGTTTCCCGCCGCGCAGTCGGTGGAACTGGTGAAAGCCCTGCTGAAGAACCGGGCGGAAGTATCCTACTGCGACATAAAATCAAGCTATGGTCATGACGCGTTCCTCCTGGAAGCGGATACTCTGGGCAAAATGATTTCCGATTTTTTACGCAACCGGCTGGAGGCTGTCCGTGGTAGATAAACTTAAAAAACAGTTGGCGGCAAGGCCGGATATCCTGGTGATGAATGAAATAATTCCGCCCGATTGCCGGGTTCTCGACCTCGGCTGCGGCAACGGCGCATTCCTGAAACTGCTTGAACAGGAAAAAAATGTCCGGGGGCTCGGGATCGAGTTGTCGCAGGAAAAGATCATAGAATCCATCAATACCGGGATTTCAGTAGTGCACGGCGATTTGAACAATAATCTGGATTTCGCCGATGATTTCAGTTTCGATTACGTCGTCGTCAGCAACACCCTGCAGGAAGTCGAACGTCCCGACCATCTGCTCCGGGAAGTTGTCCGCGTCGGGAAAAAGGCCGTCGTCAGTTTTATTAATTTCGGACATGTAAAAACCCGTGCGCAGCTGCTTCTGAAGGGCGCCATGCCGGAAACCGACAATCTGCCGCATCACTGGTACAATACCCCGAATATTCACCTGGCGACGATCCGCGATTTCCGGGAATTATGCCGGTTGCTCGATATCAGGATCATAAAGGAAATTCCGCTGGGCAGCAACGGCAATCTGCCGGCGAAAATGTTTCCGAACCTCTTTGCCGCCAACTGCGTATTCGAGATCAGCAGTAACGGCTCCGGAATACAGGAATAATCCGTACGGGGAAATTTTAAAAAATAAACAAACGTAACTATTTAAAGGAATTCTATTATGCCTCTCATTGACATGCCTCTTGAAAAACTGAAAGATTACCAGGGACTGAATCCCTGTCCGGCCGATTTTGATGAATTCTGGGACAAAGGACTTGAAGAAATGCGCCGGATTGATCCTGAAATCGAACTGGTTCCATCTGATTTTCAGGTTGACTTTGCCGAATGCTTCAATATGTTTTTTACCGGCGTCGGCGGCGCCCGGGTACATGCGAAACTGGTCCGCCCCAGAAACATAAGTTCCCCACAACCGGCAATACTCCAGTTTCATGGCTATTCAGCAGACTGCGGCGACTGGCAAAGCAAGCTGGCATATGCGGCGCAGGGGTATACGGTTGCGGCATTGGATTGTCGCGGCCAAGGCGGGTTTTCCGAAGATATCGGCGGCGTGAAAGGCTGGACTTTACGTGGGCATTTTATTCGCGGCCTGGACGACGCCCTGAAAGGCAACCCGGAAAAATTATTGTTCAGGAATATTTTCCTCGATACGGCGCAAATGGCGAAAATCGTCATGGAAATGCCGGGAGTCGATGAAAAACGTGTCGGCGCGATGGGCGGCAGCCAGGGCGGCGGTTTAACTCTGGTCTGCGCTTCGCTGGTCCCTGAAATAAAACTTGTTGCGCCCAATTTCCCGTTCCTGACTGATTACCGCCGGGTCTGGGAAATGGATTTGGCTGTAGGGGCTTATGAGGAACTGCAGGTTTTCTTCCGCAAATTCGATCCGCAGCACAAGCGTGAAAATGAGATTTTTGAAATGCTCGGTTATATCGACATTCAAAACCTGACCAGACGCATCGGCGGCGAAGTCATGATGGCGGTTGGTTTAATGGATACGATCTGTCCGCCGTCCACGCAGTTTGCGGCCTATAACAAGATCAGGTCAAAGAAATCCCTGGAAATATATCCTGATTTCGGGCATGAAGGCCTGCCGGGCCAGGAGGATAAAATTTTTCAGTTCATGAGAAAGCTGTAAAATAAAACAACCGATTTTTCGGATACAGCTACAACTCCGAACTTATCCGCATCGAACAGAAATCCGGGCCGCACATGGTGCAGTAATGTTTTTTGCCCTCCTGCGGCGGTTTTTCCGTAATATTCTGTTCACGGAGGGATTCGTCCCGCAATTCGCGGGCGCGGGCGGGATCAAGCGCCAGGTCGAATTGTTTCTCCCAGTCAAATTCGGCGCGGGCATCGCTGATGGCGTCATCACGTTTCCTGGCGCCGGGGAGTTTCAGCCCGACATCCGCCGCATGCGCCGCTATTTTGTAAGCGATCACGCCGTTGCGGACGTCTTCGGCGTTCGGCAGTCCCAGATGCTCCTTGGGAGTGACATAGCAAAGCATGGCCGCGCCGTGAAAAGCGCCGAGAGCGGCGCCGATCGCGCTGGTGATATGGTCATAACCCGGAGCGCAGTCCACAACCACCGGGCCGAGTATATAGAAAGGCGCGTCGTCACACAATTCCTGTTCGCGTTTCATATTCATTTCGATCTCGTCCAGGGGAATATGTCCCGGGCCTTCGACCATGACCTGGACTTCGGCGTTACGGCAGCGGCCGACAAGCTCGCCCAGCACCCCGAGTTCCGCGAACTGAGCGGCGTCGCTGGCGTCGGCAAGACATCCCGGACGCATACCGTCCCCAAGCGAAATAGTCACGTCATGCTGTGCGCAGATTTCCAGGATTTTATCGAAGTTCGTATAATACAGATTTTCACGCTGGTGGGTCATCATCCACTTAGCGATGATCGAGCCGCCGCGGCTGACGATCCGCAGTTTGCGTTTTTTCGCCAGCGGAACATGCGCCATCAGGAGCCCGGCGTGGATGGTAATATAATCGACCCCCTGTTCGGCCTGCTCGCGGATCACGTCAACAATAAGTTCATCATTGAGTTCTTCAGAATTTTTTACCCGCGAAAGCGCCTCGTAGACCGGAACCGTCCCGATCGGTGCGGTACTGTTGCCGATAATGGTTTTCCTGATATTCACTATATTGGCGCCGGTGCTCAGATCCATAACCGTATCGGCGCCGTAGCGCAGGGCGGTACGCAGTTTTTCAAGCTCCTGCTGCGGGCAGCTCGAGAGAGTCGAATTACCGATATTGGCGTTAATTTTGGTGGTCAGGCTGCGCCCG
>JAQUOK010000172.1 GCA_028717165.1 Victivallaceae bacterium
ACCCGGATGTAATAGGATTCCCTGCTGATCTGTTTGGACACATCCTGAAGCATGATCTGGGCAAGCGTTTCAGCGCCGCGCGACAGGGCGTTTTTGGTGGTGCCATCCTGAGTTGAAACCATGCCGCCTGAGTTCATGGATACTTCCGTGGTCTGGAAGCCCTGCGCCATCCCCTGGCCGAATGCGAGCGTGTAGGTCAGGAATTTGGCGAGATTCTCATTACTCATGACCTGGCCGGGAATACCGGCGGCCATGTCGCTGATAGTGGCAAGGCTTTTCGTTTCCGGGGCATTGGATTTTTCCAGCGCGATCCCGCGCAACTGCAGTTCGAACCCAACCATATTGCTGGTTGCCTGCCAGACAAGAATGAAACTGTTCCCGGTGGTCAAACGGTTACGAAGCGGTTTTGCGCCTTTCACTGTGCCGTGGACTTCGGTTCCGGCGGGAATGATGAGTTTTTTCTCGCCCTTGCTGTTGATCCACCAGAGGTCTTCCGTCACGAAAGCGATTAGCGGCGTTTCCGTATCGCCGGATTCGACCGTGTTCACCATCTTGCAGGCAATCAAACGCCCATAAGGCGCATATCGCTCCGAAATGAATTCCTTTTTCCGCGACTGGGCATTTTCACCGTCGATAATGGTAATCATGGTTTTCCGGGGAGCAATATTGCCCGGATTCCTTCCGGCAAAACGGCCGGGCGCGTTTTTTCCGAAGCCGGAAGCGGTCTTTTTTTTATCAGGCGGCCGCGGCGGACGCGGAGCGCTGACTTCTGGATTCTCCGGAACCGGGCCGGAAAGAGTTTTCCGCGCTTCATTTCCCGGACGCGGGTGTTTCGGCGGCACGGCAACCGCTTTGATATTGCTCAGGATATCGTAGGTTCCCTCGCCGTCTCCTTTGCGGTTGATTTCAAGTTTCCCGGCATCGTCGCGCAGGAGCAGCGGCAGACAGAGGAGAACCAGCAGCACCAGTGCGCCCAGAAAAAGAAAGGTCGTTCCCATTGGGCTTTTGAGCTTTTTGTAGAATTCACGTAAATTCATAATTGCTCCTTATCCTGCTTTCCACTTTCAGAAAGCGATGGAGTTTCTGCTTCACATTTTTTGACTGGAGCTTTGACTTTTGGTTTTGATGCAAGACGGTACTCGTTTTCCATATATTTTGCAGTTACGCCGATTATGAAATCATTATCCGGAGCGAGATTATTGCGGCCGCCGTCCGGCGTTCCGGTAATAGTAAAGAAAGCCCAACTGGATGATTTTGGCGGCATGACGCCGCTTGCGTCAGCGGCGCTCATATAATAGGTTTTACCGGCAAGCTGCACCGAAAAACTGAACCGGTCATAGGCGATTTCCTCCGCGTTGTCATTGTGCAACAGTAGTTTGAAAACGAGCGTATCCTCCCGGTTGAAACGGATGACTTCCTTTAATTCAATCCTGAACTTCCCGAAGTCAAAGAACCGGTGATTTGTCGCGAGAATACTGTCGCGCAGGTCGGACGGATAGCGCTCTTTAAGAACGTGGTAGGCTTTGGCCATGTCGATAAGCGAAAGCAGCCGGGCTGGCGTTACGCCGCCTGATTTTCCGGATAACGCCGAAGCACCGCCTGATCCGGCCGCGAAATTAACCGCCGCGAAGGCTTTTTTATCATCCTGTTTGAGATAGAGAATATAAGTCCGGCGATTGTAAATTACCGTCAGCGTTCCGGCCGCGCCTTTCTTCAGCGCGACGAGATTGAAATAATATGATCCGGGCTTGGCCGCGATCAGAAAATCCCCGCTTCCGTCCGCTGCCACGTTGACCCCGGCGATTTTGGAGATTGCCGACGGAAATGTGATGGTGGTGACGCCGTCACCGAATTTGACATAGAGTTCATAGATTTCGCCCTGCGCAAGACGAAATTCCTTAAAACAGTTGACGTCCGCAACCGATTTAGGAAGCTCCGTTGCCTGAATCGTGAATACGCTTCCACAGAATAATGCTAAAAATAATAATTTGCTTGTCCTCATAAAACAGTTCCTTTAATTTTTTTGTTCTTTATATGTGAAGTCGGAAACAATAAACGGATAGAGAGCGTTCTTGCCGAGGTCGAAATTGACGCTTAAACTCATGGTAACGTCAAACTTGACCACCGAACTTTCCCGCCGTCCGCCTTCCAGACTGGAGCGCAGAAGCTGGCCTTCGATTTCCACAAAGGATTTTCTGCTGTCCGCTTCCAGTACCTTGATCCGGAGAATTTCGACTTTCTGGTGCACATCCCGGCTGCCGAAATTAGCCATGTCATCTTTCAGGATATCCAGGGCTTTATCCCGCGCTTTTCCAACGTACATCTCGTCAAATAATGCAGTACGGTCAAGACCGTTGGGGTTTCTCATCCAAAGGGCGTCCGTCGCCAGTTTTGCGGTGTATTCGTAAAGCTGGAGCAGCCGCTCTTTGCCGGCGTATTCGGTGATATGATACGAATTACGCCCGTCAATGACGATCAGCCGGTTATTGTCCCTGAGATGGTACATCAGAACCGGTGAGAGAAACGACAAGGGCAGATACAGAATCAGCAGAGCGGAAAGCAGCCGGTTTTTATTGCGATAAGAAAGATTGTTCATTCCTGTTCCTCCTCCCAGTAACGCATTCCGGCGACTTTGAACGGAAGTTCGGTATCATCCCGGCTTCGCTCCAGACGCATCATCAGCGCGAAATCACGCCGGTTGAGATAAGAGTGCCCGAAGTAGACGCCGTTTCGGACCAGAACGCCTTTAACCAGCGCGTGATACTGCCCGTTTACCAGTCCGAAATCAACCTTGACCGATTCGATTTCCTGATAAACACGGCGTTTTTCGAACATTTCCTGGGTATCGTTGAGATAGCCTTTGGCCTGGCCCCGGCCGCGCTTCGTAAATACGAAGGAGAGCATTCGTTCATTTGTGACGTCATAACGCCGCGAAAGCAGCGCGTATGTTGCCCGGAGCGCTATATCTTCAATTACCCGCCCTGATTCCACCGGGGCGGAATTACCAAGATAAACACTCGAATCCCGCGCCAGCACGATCACCCGGTCCGGCATGGTCATATACTGATGGACGAAAAAAAGTCCGATCAAAAGGAAAGTGACGCAAAGCAGATGAAAGACGATCCAAATGCTCATGATCCGGCGTTCCCGCCGTACCAGTTCGTACATGTTTAATTTTTTTCTAACAGTCATAGATAAACTCCTTTTTAAGTCTTCCCGCCGACCGGGCGAACGGG
The DNA here is from genome assembly GCA_028717165.1 of Victivallaceae bacterium. Classification (GTDB taxonomy): domain Bacteria; phylum Verrucomicrobiota; class Lentisphaeria; order Victivallales; family Victivallaceae; genus JAHOYW01. The sequence goes on from JAQUOK010000172.1 coordinate 3,237, forward strand.
AAGACCCGTTTATAATCATTAACCGGAGAACAGAAATGAAAAACACCGTCCTCATCGCCATCGCGTCCGCAATCCTGGTAATCACGCTTGCCGGGTGCGGCGAATCGAAAGAATCCAAACGAAACCTGGCTGTCATCGCCCGCGAAGCCGAAGCCAGGCGCATCACCCGTGAACTGGCCGAAGCCGAACGCCGGCGGAAAATCGAAGAAGCCCGCAAATGGCATCGCATCCAGATGGAAGCTTATGAAAAATCCATGACGCCAAAGAAAAAATAAAATCCCTGTCATTTTGCGTTGCCTCCCTTGTTTTTGTCCGCGGCGCGGGATATGGCGTCCGAAACGGATTTGCCGACACTTTTTCCCACGCTTTGCCCGGCTTTGGAAACCGCCATGATATTCGATGCCGTATTGAGCGTCATCGCCATCGCGTTGCCGATCCCGCTTCCCCGGAAAAGTGAAATACACGCCCACGGAATACCGACGTACATCACAATGCAGAGCAGAATGAAGACGCAGGCAAACGAAAAGAGCGCCCCGGCGGCTCCGGCGACGACCACGATCGCGCCCGGAGGGGAAGCGGCAAGAACCGACAAGGCTCCCGCCGTCGCGCCGGAAGCCCCGACCGCCGAAGCCGCTGCCGCCGCCATTCCGGTATGTTCCCACAACTGGCAGATGGTCCACAGCATGGTCAAATCACCGAAAACCATGCAAAGCGGCAGCATTATGAAGCCGAGGGCCATAGTCAGGAAATTCACGCCGATGGACTTGGTTTCCGGAATCGTCAGCATGGCAATGAAGATCGGAGACAAGGTCTTGAGGATCAGGAAAAGTCCGCAGCAGACTAATATCATAGCGTCCCGGACGAATTTTCCGGCCCAGATGCCGCCGCGGTAGAACAGATTGGCCAGACCGACCACCACCGCCTCATACCACGATCCCTCAATTTCCACCGAGAACATGACTTTCACCGCTTCCTCAACCCGGCGCCCGGCATCGACTCCCCAGGACAGCATGCCTTTAAAAAGGCTATCAGCCATTGCCGGAAACACCGCGATCAGTACCACTGCCAGCAGCACGCCGGCCAGGTATTTCAGCCCAAGATATTCTCCGAACTGCTGATAATTCCGGAAAATCGAAAGAAGAATCAAGAGCAGCGCGAAACAGATACAGATATTGTGCATCCGCTCAAGCGTATCAAGAATTACCTGGTTGACGTTTTGAAAAGTTACATTGCCGCTCATAAAATCACCTGTTGATGAAATTTTCAATGAAGTTATTGCCTATGGAACCTTTCGATTCCAGCGCGGAAACGCCGCTTTCATTGATCTGCCGGGCATCATGAATGCTTTTCGCTTTCTTCAGATCAGCCTCGTCGAGACGCAGGTTGTCTGAATACATCTGCCGGGCAACCATCGCGGAATGCATGGTCTGCGTCGCCAGCAACTGCCCGAGCGTATTGGATTGCCATATACCGTTTTTATAGGCGGCATACTGGAGCTCGGTCATATTTGAATCACGGCCGTTAAACTTCTGGTCCTCCCGGTTCAGCCCCTGGAGCTGAAGCAGCGCCTTCGGCCCCCATTCGGACATGAATTTGTGAACGGCCAATGCGCCTTTCTGGGTTTCCGCCAGATTTTCTGAACGCTGGACCTCGGCATCCGCCAGCGAGTAATCCACCTGTCGGAGCATGTATTCGATATTGCCGGTATTGGCGACTTTGGAATCAGCCATATCCAGCGCCTCGCGGGTGATGTTCAGCGCCGCTGATATCTCATCCTCGTGCCAGAACTCGCTGTTCATATAGGAGACGAGTTTCTGGGGATCGCCGATGTAATTCGATATATTTACTGCGGTATCGAACATGTCCTTGCAGGTGGAATATGTATCCTGCGCGACCTTGAGCGTGTCGATGCCGGTTTTCAGGATTTGTCCGGTTTTGCCCAACTGTTCGATCTGGTAATCGATATCCATCTGCTGATACAGTTCGTCCTGTATCGCCTTGACGGTGTCATGGATATAGGTCACGCTGTCATGCACGGAATAAGTCGCCCACGCCGACGGCACGAATACCGCCATCCAAAGCAATAGAAAAAGCTTATATTTCCGCATAGCCGCCTCCTTATTCCGTTACCGAAAGTGAAATTGAAGAAGGAACATATTTTACGCCGTTATCCGGATATTGGACCGGAAGCTCGTAAACCCGGCTCCGAAAGACTTCGCCATCCTCGGCCTGATGCAGTTTCTGGTAGAGCCAGTAAAGTTCCTTGGCGGAATTGGACCGGCCGAGGTCGTAGCCCGCTTTGTACTCTTTGGCTTTTTCCTCCTTAAAACCGTTTTCAATAAACTGCCCGAGCAGGAACGCTCCCGCCGCGGCCGCGCCGGTTGCCGCGAGCCGGGTACCGGCGTCCTCATCTTTCGCCACATAGGAAGCGGCGAGCGCGCCGCCCAGTCCCAATGCCGGGGCGAGAAGGCTGGAAGCGCTCGTTTTCGCGATCTGGGTTGAGGAACAGCCGCAAAACAGCATTCCGGCAATTAACGTAATAAGCATAATTAATGATTTCATAGATATTTTCTCCTTTCCTGGTTAGTTGAGATTGGAATCGAGGGCGGCGTCCGGACTGACGCGCAGATCGCGGCTATCTGCCGGAACTTCCTGAACCTGCGAACCCGGAAGCGAATAAGAAGACCCGGTTCCGCCGGTGGCGGCACGCTGCTGATATGCGATATTGTTGATGGTCGAACGCAGATTCTCAAACTGGGTATCGGTTTCAAATTTCAGTTTGTCGAGCTTATCCGCAATGGTTTTATCCAGATTGCCGATCAGTTCCTTGTGGGAAACATCCATCGTTTCCAGAAGCGTTTTGAGTTCGGCGTCACCACTTTCCCGTTCATCCCGGAGCGCTGCGACGAAAGTCAGCACCTGGTTTTTCAGTTCGTCGAGCTGGGCCTGGACGGCGGCGGTTTGATTGGCGGCATCGCTTTTCGCCTCTTCCAGCAGTTTGAGATACTTTTCCTCCGTGGCCAGCAAATCATCTTTTAGCTGTTTGATCTGCAGATCGGTAGAGGAACGGAGCGCCGCGAGTTCCGTTTTTAACAGCGCTATTTCCTTTTCATGTTCGGCAAACTCCGATTCATCGTGCCGGATCGTGATGGCGAATTCGATATCGGTCAGTTCATTCCTGAGCTTCAAAAGTTCCGCCAAAAGACGAGTTCTGGTGGTTTCCTTTGCGGACGTATCCAGCCCGGCAGCCGCCATATTCTGAATTTCCAAATCGAAATCGGCTATTTCTTTTTCCTTTGCCTGTATCTGCGCTTCAAAATCTTTTTTCAGCGCTTCCAGTCTTTCGTCGGAATAGACCGCGTACCTGATCCGGTTTTCGAGATTTTTCAGTCGTTCGGTCACGGATTTATCAAGTTCCGTAATCTGAAGCTGCAAATTGTCGATAGCTTTTTGCGTTGCTGTTTGATGGGCGGCAAGCTGCTCTTTAACTGAAGTCAGTTCGATATAGATATTTTTGACTT
>JAQUOK010000173.1 GCA_028717165.1 Victivallaceae bacterium
CGCAAACTATCCAGCAATGAACTATGCCTACCCCCTTTTTTCCGAACCGGACGAAGAAAAAATTGCCAGGGTATGTGAGGAAACAAGTTGTACGGTTGTTTATAATTTGCAGGACGACACTTATTATCTGGCGCTGACCGGCGGCGGGATGGATTTGTCTCAAAGTATTGCATTGGCGTATATCATTTGCGACGGCTGTATCGATTGGGACTTCATTGAAAATGTATATATTTCCGGTGCATTCAGTGTTTCCGAGGCGGAGTACCAGATCATTCTTAAAGAAATGGAACGGCAACTCTCAATCAGTATAGACAACCACAAAGCGAAATTACAGAAAGTAAGGAAACAACTAAAAAAGTAGATTTATATGGAGGCTGGAGCCGGAAAAAAATCCGGCTCCGCTTTTTTTAGCGAATCCGGATTTTTTTATCGCTAGAGTTAAGGAATCAACTCAACCACCAAATTCTATATTTCAAAATTTATTGACTTGAAGTGCCAAATTGGCACTTCAAGTTGGGCGAATCAGAACATCCGTTTTTGCATATATTGATACATAATACCCGTAAAACGCAAATAAATATCATTATATAGCAAAATCAGGAAACAAGGAATAACATTATTCTTTCCAGACCGTATCGACGGAGCTCCATGTTTTTTCAAAATTCTCTTTTCCGCGCAAAGCTTCTACTACCGGTATTAGGAATTTTTTAAGATTTTCAATTACTGTTTGAAAATTTTCCGGCACTGCTTCGGGTTTCGTTTTACGAAGAAATGCTTTCCATTGAGTTTGCTTCTGCTCATCTTCACTGAATTCTCTGGAAAATGCAAAGGGCAGATTCTCAGGTATTTCAGTTTGCCGTCTTTCAAATGTGGATTTTATCGCTTCGGAGAGAACATTTCCGGCAAAATCAAAAGAATTATTCAGCATCCAAATATCAAAAAAATCCTTCATGCGGCTGTTAGCAATACCAAGTGCTACCATAGCATGGAACTTTTCGGCAACGACAGAATACCTCGTGTAAGCGTGCAGTTCAGGAGCAGGAACGTCAAGCAAAGTAGGAAAACTGACCTGCTCCGGAACTGGAACGATGGAATCTCCAAAACCAATGTCGATTTGTACCGGAATGACTGCCTGGTCGAGCTTTCCTTTCATGGTTATTCTTATGCCGCCATAAAGTTGATCTTCTCTTATCGGAAATGCACTTACACTGTCAGCTTGAAAAATTATACCGTCTTCCAGACACGAAATTTGCGATATTTCAATAAATATTTGTTTCAGTCGTGAAACATCCGGGGAACCGAAAGACATCAGATCCGCATCCTTTGTAACACGGGGACTACTCCCTTGCCAAATTAGAAATAAACTGGCTCCTTTCAAAATAAATTTGTCAGCAAAACTTGATTTGCTTAGCCTGAAAAGTAAACGTTCTATGCAGTAACGAAGCAGCAGATAGTTAAAGTCCTCTTTCTTTTCCTTGGATAAATTCAATAACTTCTGAAAAACAGAATGACCAATGTTCTTTTTTCTGCCGGAACTCATATTACAGCCTCCATATATGGACGGATTATATTTGAAACTCGGCAAACTTTAGCAGCTTCCCAGATTTCATCGGGGCTTGCTTTCCGGCTTCTGAATGTCTCTTGAAGCGCCTCAAGCGCAACATCAATTCCAATCTTGTTCCTGAATTTAAAACAATCAGCAACTGTCTTGGCCGGAGTATAAATCTTTACCGGAACTTTATTTATGTGATATGTCCCTATACCGTAGTTAAATGCTTTTCCTGAAGTATGCATGACCCTGGTTGGAGGATAGTCAAAACTCGGTTTTTTGGTTGCTCCTTCAAGCATAAGCCAAATTTCCGGTGAAATCTGTGTAGTCAGTTCATGAAACTGCAGGGCTGAAATCAGGCAAATAATCCCCTGTGGAGCCAGTTTAGATACTTGAGCAAAACTCATAAATTCGCTTGAAATTTTATCCGGCAGGGCATATAGCCCTCTACCAACACGTTCCAGTATCCCTTGTTGAGACATACGAATAAGCTGTAGCCTTGTTTGACCACTAGAATCAATATCAGATGGACGTATAATTCCATGTTTATTTATAAATTTAAGTATTTGTTCTTTGGTTTTCATAAGCACCTGCAATGTTGCATAATTACTATAAATATAAATAATATTAGTAAGTTTGCAACATTGTGGATGAAATTTTTTATGAAAAATATCGAAATATACCTCTGCAATCGCTTATCAGGTCATTTAGATTTTTTTGAGAGAAGGCTCAACCCGCACCTTGCTATACACTTTTCTAATTCTCTTATTTTCAATAAATTGCATCCTTGAATGTTTAATTGTTTTGTAAGAAAAAGTGTATACTTTTCCTTACAAAAATATCCTGGACTATGTTATAATAACTCACGCAGAAATGCGAATATTTTGAACTGGGAAAATCAGGGAAAGTCATCCGTGGAATTGGATGAAAATGACAGACAAATTGACGGAATTCCCTTACGCACTATGTCATAACTCATCCGAGGGGAATATAAGCAATATAATCTGCCGATTCAATAAGTCAAATGTTTGAAAAAGTCAAAATAACGGTTGATATTACACATTTTGATTCTGAATATAATTGGATTTATTGGCATGAAACGACGAATGAAATTAACAGCGACCAAGGTCTATGGCAGATTCATGGGCTTTATTGCCGGGATGCAGGACAAGGTTGTCCAGGATTCAATAGAGAATTTACAGAAATCGCTTGAGTACTGCATGGAAGAAAACCGGGTGCTCAAAGAGCTACTGGAAGACGCAACCGGCAGGAAACGGATTATATTGAAAGATTCCCATCGCCGGAGACTGGCGGCAAAAGGCATCGCGCTGAGCAAGCATATTTTGGGAAATATAATGACCATGTTCCAACCAGAAACCTTGCTCCGCTGGCATCGCGATTTGATAAAGAAAAAGTACAGCAAAAGAAGCACGCCGGAACATTATCGAAAAATAACCCCGGAAATGGTTAAGGAAGTTTTGAGGTTGGCTAAGCGCAACTCAAACTGGGGTTATCAGCGAATTCGCGATATGATGCAATATCTCGGCTTTGAGATCAGTACCGCGACTGTGCGAAGAATCCTGGATGAACACGGCATTAAACCCGATCCGAAACATAAGCCCAATATAACTTGGAATGAGTTTATCAAATCGCATTGGGAAGTTCTCGCGGCTACGGACTTTCTCAGCGTTGAATTACTTACGCCATTTGGCTTAATGCGCTGCATGATTCTGTTTTTCATTGATATCCAAACTCGCACAGTAAAGCTTGGCGGTGTGAAAATCAATCCAGATGGAGCCTGGGTTAAACAGATTGCCAGGAATATGACCGATTCATGGGATGGCTTCCTGCTCGGCAAGAAATACCTGATATGCGACCGTGATCCGCTCTTTACGAAGGATGTTGAACAAGTTCTCAAAGGCAGCGGCGTAAAAATGAAGCGAATCGCGGCTGGAGTTCCTTCTATGAATTGCTACTCGGAGAGTTTTGTAAAAACATTAAAAGTAGAGTGTCTGAACAAAATGATTTTTCTGTCTGAACGACAGGTTAAATATGCTGTCAACGAATTTCTGAGTCATTATAATTCCGAGAGAGTTCACTCAGGCCTTGATGGAGAGATGCCAAACGATATACATGAACAACCACCCGATGGGAAAATCATTGAATTTTCCCGGCTTGGTGGTATGTTAAAGACGTATCGGCGAGTCTATGACGAAGCGGCCTGACGAGCGTTTTTTAAGCTCGGATGAGTTATGACATACTCCGTAAGGAACCAATGGCGATTTTGAGTGGCGATAAGAGCTGAAAATTACGGATGAAACCGTGGATGGGACTTGGTTAATCCGCGAATTGGCAAGTCCGAATAAGTTGCGACAGTATGGTTGTGTTTATTTTCTGGATATGGGGGGTTCCTGCGTGATGGACTTGGTGGTTCAGTCAGCTTGAAAAGAATAATAAAAACACCCTCCTAATGGACAAAAAGCGGTCATTGGAATTCTTATCCTGTAATTGAGGCAGAGCCGATGCAAATTGAGCTGAAAAAATGGAAACGGGCTTAAACAGAGACTTTCCCACTTGAGAAATTGGCAAATTCCCTGTTTCCTGGCAGATAACCATCTGAATTTCAACTAATTACCTCATGCATCTTACTATGGAGAGCGTTTCGTTTTATTAAAACATGCACCACGATAAAATGTATTTTATAAGCCAGTTCCTGCATCTTCGGAAATATTTTTTCTTTTCTAATTTTACTGTGATCTCTTGTAATAAAAGTTACAAAATGCTAGTTTATGTGCTTATTACTGACGACGCGTCCAAACTGGAGAATAACGATATATGAATACTTTCCTGGCTTTTAAAAGAGAACTAAAAGAAATTCCTATCGCTACATCATGGATGCTTAATGATATTGCTGAAATGAAAGGACGACAACAACTTTTCATACAACAGTCGCCTCAAAAACTTAAAGTACTCCGAGAAAACGCAATTATTGAAAGTGCTGTGTCATCCAACCGGATTGAAGGAGTAATGGTTGCTGACAAACGCATCGGAACAGTGATATTTGGGCACAATAACTTGAAAGACCGTAACGAGGAGGAAATCAGAGGATATCGTCAGGCTCTTGATATGATTCATGTCCAGTCCGCAGAATTGACTGTGAATGAGAATTTGATTCTTAAACTCCACCAGCTTTCAAGAGGAGATATATGGGACGCCGGTAAATTTAAAGAAAAGGACGGAGATATTATCGAAACATATCCCGATGGCAGACAACGTGTGCGTTTCAAAACAGTTTCGGCGGCAGATGCTCCCGACTTCCTTTCAAAGTTGCTTGACATGTATAAATATATGACAAGAGACAAAATTATACCTCCATTGATTGCTCTTGCCGCGTTTAATCTGGATTTTCTTTGCATACATCCTTTCCGTGATGGTAATGGCAGAGTATCACGTTTATTGCTCCTGCTGGAACTATATCAACATGGTTTTGAAGCGGGACGGTTTGTCAGTATCGAAAAGGCTATAGAAAATACCAAGTCGCAGTACTATGAAACCCTTGAGCTTTCTTCCCGCAACTGGCACGAAGGCAAACATGATCCATGGCCTTATATTAACTATCTGCTCTTTATCATTAAAGATGTCTACAAAAAATTTGAGGAAAGAGTGGAAAGCATTAAATCCCCCCGAGGGGCAAAAACAGAACTGGTTCTTAGCACGATTAATTCAATACCGGGAACCTTCTCTTTACGCGAACTTGAGTCAAAATGTCCTGGAATAAGCCGTGACACCATCCGCGCAGTCCTAAAGCAACAACGGCTTCAAGGAAATTTTGTATGTCAAGGACGTGGCGCCGGTGCGCGCTGGGGGAAAAATAATAAGGGTAATATCTATTAATAAGGGTATTGATAAGGGTATTAAAAATCAAGCAGAACTCAAAAGACAAGCTTTAAGGATTTAATCTGCTCTTTGAGGAAAGTGTTTCCGCAAAAAAATCCGCAACTATCCACAACCAATTCTTCGTATATCTGCAACTTTTGAACTAAAATTCAAAACCTCTTTCTTCCTGTAGAAATTCTTTTTCTTGTGTACTTTTTATTCCTTGTTTGGGAAAAACTTCCAAATATTCCTCTCGTGCTGCAATCAGGTCATGGCCAGTCAGGTGTTCGGAGTTTCTTTTGACGCTATCGTAAAGATGCTCGAAATCGGGGGTGAAAACCTTTATTGATTGACGACCACGGCTGGAACCGACATAACAGGCGCGGTTGTCCATTTGAGCGGCGGCTAAAATGGCGTGGTCACAGGTTGAGCCCTGGCTTTTGTGGCTGGTTGTTGCGTAACCATAGGATATGGACTCGAAATTATGTGGGATCATTCTGCCGTCAGTTAATTGGATTTCTCCGTCCGGGTAAATTTCCTCGATGGTCGCGGTATCGCCGTTGACCAGTCCGTATTCGGGATTATTGGCGGTTATCAGGATTTTATCGCCGGGTGTCAGGTCAAGAGATTTCATTACTCCGACGCTGATGGCGTTTTTCAGCTTGGATGGCGCCAGGCTCTCGCCATTGGTGAATATGAGCTTGTTTTTCTCTACTTTTTCGACGGTCAGGATATCGTGTTTCTGATATGGAGCACCAAATAACGGGGTATTGAAACGGATGGAATAACCCGGTTTGTAAGTCTGTGAATTGGAGATTTGCTCCTTTGTCCAGTTGTGATCCTGAAAACATGTTTTTGAGTGCTGCTCACCTGAATCCAAGCCGGTTTCCCTGCGGACTAAGGCATTCAGGGTATCTATTTCTTTGTGCGTCGGAGAAACCAGTAGGCATTTTTTGCCGCTGTTAACAGCATCAACATAACTTTGGGCAGCTGCCGATAAGTAATGATGGCTTTTTTCTTCGATTACGCCGAGATCGTTCAGACGTTCCAAGCCTTCCGCAGTTCGGTTGTTTGCCATGAGTTGAACCGCTTTACGGTAATGTTTTGGGATTTGCCGAATGATTTGGGACAGCTCAAAATTCTTGATGTTGCTGTAAAATTCGAGAACTTTCAGGAAATCCCCGGCGTCCACGGATAAATGTTGCCTGCGATCCCCGACAAAAAGTATCCGGGCGTTATTTTGTTTTGCCAAGTACATCAATTTGTGTCCTACCGCCGCGCTGACCAGCGAACTTTCATCGACGATAAGTACGGTATCTCTGGG
>JAQUOK010000174.1 GCA_028717165.1 Victivallaceae bacterium
GTAGAGAAAATATAATATCAGGCTAATTTCAAAGCGCCCCCTTGACAAATACCGGTTATTTGGTTATATTACCAAATAACAAAATACAGGTTTTGCAATGAAGGAAGTTAATGCGGCGTTATCCGGCGCCAAGGCTAAAATTTTGAAAGCTCTGGCGCATCAGACCCGGATCTATATGGTTGAAAAACTGTCAGGCGGCGAAAAATGCGTTTGCGAATTTGTCGGTGAAACCGGCTTGGATTTTTCCACCGTGTCCAAACATCTGGCGATTTTGAAGGACGCCGGGATTGTCCGGGACGACAAACGCGGGCAGAAAGTATTCTACAGCCTGAAAGTTCCGTGCATAACGAATTTCCTCGGCTGCATAGAAACGATTATAAAAAGCAATCTTGAGGAACAGTCCTCAATGTTTAAGTGAGCGGCTCTTATGAACTGGAAACAGGAATGGAAAAAATTGCTGGTCATTGCCGGAGTATTTCTGGCATGCTTCTATTTGCCGGTCGGCGCGGGACGCTTTGACAATGCCGTGCTTGAAGCTTTCCATCTGGTGAAATGGTATGCCCGCGAACACGTGATTCTCTGTCTGGTTCCGGCGTTTTTTATTGCCGGGGCGATTTCCGTGTTTGTCAGCCAGGCGTCGGTTATGAAGTACCTTGGCGCTAAAGCGATTAAAATATTGGCTTACGGCGTCGCCTCAGTTTCCGGTACGATTCTGGCGGTTTGTTCCTGTACGGTTCTGCCGCTTTTCGCCGGGATATATAAAATGGGGGCGGGACTGGGACCCGCATGCGCATTTTTGTATTCCGGGCCGGCTATCAATGTACTGGCAATTATCCTGACCGCCAGGGTATTGGGGATCGAACTCGGTATCGCGCGTGCGGTAGGAGCGATAGCTTTCAGCGTGATTGTCGGGCTTTTGATGCATTTTATTTTCCGGAAAGAAGAGAACGCCAAAGCCGCCGCGCAACCGGCGATGCCGGAGGAAGAAGCAAAACGTCCGCTCTGGCAGAATTCGCTTTATTTCGCGGCAATGGTGGGTATTCTGGTTTTTGCCAACTGGGGAAAACCCGATGGGCCAAGCGGTGTCTGGAATCTTATATACAATTGGAAATGGCCGATTACATCCGTTTTTTCAATTTTACTCGGTATAATGCTGATCAAATGGTTTGCGGTTAAATGGTGGAAGGTTGCAGTAACCGCAGTTCCAGTCACAATTCTGGCGCTGTTATTTCCTGACATTCCTCTGCTGGCGTTTGCCGCCGGTACGGTTGGGCTGTCGGCTTTTACAAGCACGGACAAGGGAGAAACGGGAGAATGGTTTTCGTCATCGTGGACTTTTGCCAAGCAAATACTGCCGTTGTTGCTGTTCGGCGTTTTGATTGCCGGGTTACTGTTGGGAAGAGTTGGACATGAAGGCGTGATTCCGTCTGAATGGGTGGCAAACGCCGTCGGCGGAAATTCGTTATGGGCCAATTTTTTTGCGTCGTTTGCCGGGGCGTTCATGTATTTTGCCACCTTGACCGAAGTCCCGATCCTGCAGGGGCTGATCGCCAACGGCATGGGTAAAGGGCCGGCTCTGGCGCTGCTGCTTGCGGGCCCGGCTTTGAGTCTGCCTAACATGCTGGTGATCAGAAGTGTAATAGGGACGAAAAAAACGGTGGTTTTTGTCACACTTGTGATAGTAATGGCAACCTTCAGCGGCATGTTATTCGGGGCTTTTGCTGGATAGCAGGGATTTCGTTATGAAAAAAATTACGGAAATTATTTTAAGCGTTATCGTCTTATCGGTTATAACTGGTATTTTTACCGGTTGCGCTTCCAACTCTGAAGCATTGACCGCTAAAACAGAATGGTATTATTTTAATTGGATGGCAAACGCCGAATATGCGCCGGTCTTCAAGGTACGCGACACGGAAAGCAGTCTCGGTCCATATGCCAGGCAAACAAAAACCATCACGATGAAAGACCTGGTGAAGATGCACGGACACCCATGCGATGGTCTCGTTACCGCAGCTTGCGCGATGAAAGTCGGGCTGAATATGCTCTATCCCGACGGTGTGGTGGACCGTACCGACACTGGCTGTATTACTAAAAATTCTCCTTGCTACGGTGATGTGGCGGCTTATCTGACCGGTGGGCGAATCCGTTTCGGTACCCAAAAAATAGACCCCTCGCTTGGGGATGAATTCATTCTCTATCGCTTTTCAACAAAAAAGGCTGTGAAGGTTGCGCTCAAGCCTGGCGTTTTCCCTTCTACCGTTCAATCATTGGAAAAAAAGATCCGCAACGGAAACTTCACAAACGAAGAAATGCTGCAATGTCAGCAGCTTGAATGGGATTATGTCCGCAATCTGCTAAAATGTCCGCTTGTCGAATTGTTTGAAGTCTATGATTTGAAAAATTTTAAGTGGATGCCTGACGCATATGAACATATCGGTAAACGCGGTGATGTAATCAACAAGAACAGGTAAAAACCGGAATAACAAAAAACAAAGTGCAACATAACAATTTTTTCAGCTGTGCCTGATATTGTCGGGAACAACAAACTGGAGGTTAAAAAATGAAAATTCAAATTCTCGGAACCGGATGTCCGAAATGCAAAAAACTGGCGGAAAACGCGGAAGCGGCCGCTCAAGAACTGGGACTCGACTTTGAACTTGAAAAAGTCACGGACATCAACAAAATAATGGGATTCGGCGTGATGATGACTCCGGCGCTGGCCGTTGACGGAACAGTAAAGGTCGTAGGCAAGGTTCCATCAAGCGAAGAAATAAAAGCTATGTTAAAATAAGGGATATAATCGTGAGCGAAAAAAAATCATGTGCATGCAGTTCGGCCCCTAAACTCATTTTCCCATGTTCTGGTTCGGCTGATGTCGGGGAAATCACAGACAGGGCCGCACGTAAACTCATGCGCAACGGGGACGGAAAAATGTTTTGCCTTGCCGGAATCGGAGGGCGTGTCAGCGGCATTATAAAGTCAACCGCGAGCGCCTCAAAAGTCCTGGTGATAGATGGATGCCCCCTGAGTTGTGCGAAAAACTGTATGGAACTGGCCGGTTTTAAAAATTTTGAATATATAAATCTTGCCGAACTTGGAATGCAGAAAGGAACAAGCGGAATAACTGAGGGCAATATTGAAAAGGTTGCCTGCTGCGGAAAAGAAAAACTTGCCTGTCAATAACTGATAATTTTAATGGAGTTCAAAATAATGAGTACTGAAAGCAAAAGTAACAAATCAAAAATCAGACATATGAAAGTCTTTATATTTATAATTCTCGTTGCCATAGATTTGACTTGCATGGCACAGTTGAAAAGCCAATGTCCCTGTTCGGGAGGAATCTGCGTCACGTCAGCCGCTCAGAACGCTTTAGGAACAGTCCCGGCAAAAACAGAAGCTGAGGCTAAAAAGAAAATTGAAGCGAAGTTGCCGCTTTTGCTGGATTTCGGCGCGAAACAATGCATTCCCTGTAAAAAATTGGCTCCCATTCTTGACGAACTTGAAAAAGAATATAAAGGTATTCTTACTGTTAAGTTTATCGATGTGTGGGTGAAGGAAAATGCTGCCGAAGCTAAAAAATATGAGATCAGTTCTATTCCCACTCAGATATTTTTTGATGCGGAAGGCAGGGAATTATGGCGTCATGAGGGATATATTTCAATGGAAGACATACTGGCGAAGTGGAAAGAGCTGGGTTATGATTTTGCTGCCTTGAAGAAAGCCGGGACGGTAAAGGCTAAAAAATGATATGGAACTTTCTTTGAAAATTATAAAACGCTTATTGCTGGCCTTTGTTTTCATAAGCATAGGTTTTGCTTTGGGGAAACACTTCAGTGCCTGGAAAGTTACGGCAAACCCTGCCGGGAAAGCCGTTTCCGCAGTGGTCAGGGTTTATTATATGCACGGAACCATCCGCTGCGCTTCCTGCAACCGTATCGAGAAAATGACTGAGAAGCTCCTTAAGGATAAATATGCGGAAGAAATGGCTGCCGGGAGCATTGAATTTGCCGATATTAATTTCCAGGAACATGAAGTTCTAGCGAAACGTTTTGAGGTGACAGGCAGTTGTGTTGTTGTCGCAAAAATGCAGTCGGGAAAAATTATTTTTTACAAACGGCTCGATAAAGTCTGGGAATTATTCAGAAAACCCGCCGAATTCGACGCTTATATCAGTGACGCCATACAAACTTGTTTAAAGTCCCAGGAGAGACGCAAATGAGCTGGGTGGTCGTTTTCAGCGCTTTCTGGCTCGGTGTACTGACCTCGATAAGCCCGTGTCCGCTGGCAAGCAATATTGCGGCAATTTCCTTTATCGGCCGCCAGACAGGCAATGACCGCGGGGTTTTGCTTTCCGGGGGGTTGTATACTCTCGGACGGACTCTGGCATATATGGTTCTGGGAACGGTGATTGTTGCCGGGTTGCTGGCGGGCGGGGAAGTATCCCGTTTTCTGCAGCAGTATCTCAATGAAGCATTGGGGCCGCTTCTGATTCTGCTCGGAATGGTATTGCTCGGGATGATCGGCGGCGGGCTGGCGGTGAATTTTTCCGGAGAAAATATCCGGGAGAAAGCGGAAAAGAACGGAGTGTGGTTTGCCCTGCCGCTCGGCGCACTTTTCGCGCTGTCGTTCTGTCCGGTTTCGGCGGGACTGTTTTTCGGCGCGCTGCTACCATTGTCGATCAAGTATTCAAGTTTTTGCCTTCTGCCGCTGGTCTACGGCATCGGAACCGCCGTTCCCGTGATATTTTTCGCTTTTCTGATCGCGTTCGGGGGAGAATACCTGGGAAAGGCTTTTCATTGCCTGACGCAAATTGAACTCTGGATCCGCCGCATAGCCGGAATAATTTTCATTCTCGCCGGCATATACTACTGCCTGACTTGTATATACGGCATCGATCTTTCGTTTTAGCGTATTAGTTTTCCAGTAAGTTTCTTTTAATGGTCCAGAATGTTCCTTTCTGCGGCCAGTTGCCAGTTTTCAACAGCGATTTTGTTAATTCGGTCGGAAACATTGAGGGCGGATATATTTATGGGCACTTTTCCCTCGAATCTTCCGTATTCACTCAACTCCACCCCGTGCAGGGCGACAGTTTTCCATTTATCGTTGGTAGCTTTCAGTAAAAGTGATGCTCCGGGCGCCTGCAAGAGCATATGGCCCTGGAAATCAGGGGGGGTTTTATAGCGAAAGCCGAGGCGATATTGGGAAACTTTGAGATTTGGGGTCAAAATCGCGTTGTAAGTAATTCTGTCTTTCTGAATTGGGTAATATTCTCCCGCCTTGCGGGACAGAATTTCTATATTCGTCTCAAGCGGAGTATATTCTTGCCTCATTCCCAGTATAAACCGGCTGCCGATTTCTTTGTCGTCGGCGTTGACGAATTTGAGATTGACGTCATAACAACCTTCCGTGCCTTCCAGGTAAGGTCTTTGGGCGTCAAAGAGTTTTATCGTCCCCTTTATCCGCTCCGCATAATTCTTATTCTTGATGTCAAAGAGAATTACCGTCGGACGGGAACGGTTTTGCTGGACGATGCAACTGATAAACTCCACATATCCGACATGTTGGCCGAGATGCGGGCGGCCGCTCGCGATCACGATGGGGGCGTTCAGGTTTTCTTTCGTCAGCCAGTAACTTTCTTTGGGCGTCCAAGGTTCGTCCGGCCAGGGCCGCTTCGTGCCCAGGGCCGTATCAGCCAGTTTGCAATCAAAAAAGCGGGTTTGCAGGCGGGTGGATGATTTTTCCCTGATATAGATTCCCGGGCCGACCGTGTTTTTTATTTCACAATTAATTATATCAAAGATTCCATCGGGGCCGTCCCAGGTAATTCCGCCGATGCCGAGTCCTGCCTGCCAACTGCCGTCAATCACGCAAGTTTGCATTTTTATCGAAAACGGAACGGCATTTTCCGTTAAATTCAGAGCATAGAGCAAGAAACCTTCGCCGTTATTGTTTTTCATCCGGCAATTCTGGAATACGAGGTTTTCCAAACGGTCCCGGTCGCTTTCCGGATTGAGAAAAACGCCTGCCGCCGGAGGAGCGCCGCCGCTTTCGGCGAAGAGACAGTTTTCCGCCGTCAGGTTTTTCGCGCTGATAACTGAAAGCCCCTGCCGGAAGTTGCGCTGACACTTCACGTCCCTGAGCAGGATATTTTCCGCGTAATACTGTTCGGAGCCGCCGGATATGCAGATCGCATCGCCGCCGGCGTCGGTCAGCGAGAGGCCGATTATTTTTATGTTTTTACACCCTTTGATGTCAATTAGATGCCGTAAGCCGCTCTGGTAGAACGGAGGCAGAAGATAACGGCCCCGGTTCATTCTGATGCTTGCGGAATCTCCTCTGATCGTAACATTTTCAATCTGGTTCAAGTTAAGGAATTTGCTGCCGGCTTCATAAAAAGCGTCATCTTTCGCCTGCAGTACCGCGCCTTTTTCCAGAATGATCTCCTGGTTGCTCCGCAGAAACAGCGGTCCGCTTATCCACGGCGTCGCTTTGTACGGGATAATTATCCGCTGAACGCCTGAATCCAGGGCGTTTTGCAAGGTTTGGGTGTTGTCGCTTTCATCCTCCGCCCACCAATCAACATCAGCTTCGGTGCGCTTTCCTGCGTTGAGTTCCGCAATAGCGGCTTTATCGATTCCCAAACACGACATTCCGCAAATCATCAATAACAATATTAATGTTCTCATTTTATGATTCCTGAAATAATATATGCCGGAAAATATCATTTTCGTTTTTTTATCCCGGCCTG
>JAQUOK010000175.1 GCA_028717165.1 Victivallaceae bacterium
AAAAGTTGTCGAGCAGGAAAGAATATTGATGCGCCCATCGGCAAAAGCTCTCTGATAAGCTGCACCACGTTTGTTGGTAACCTGCGCAGTATGTTCTTCAATCCTGGTCGGCACAATCTCTCTTTCAGTAATATAACACTCATAATCTTCACTATGATCGACTTCCTCTTGGTTTCTTTGCTCCCCCTTGGTAATAACTATATCATCGCAGTTATAACAATATTGGGCATTGCCTATATCGGTTAGTACCCGACTTCCATTTTGTTCTTGAGTAAAAACCGGCCATAACTGTGCGAGAACGCCTTGCGCCTCATTGGGCGTCAGGTTCAGTTGTGGTAACATTTCCCGAACAATTCGGTTCCCTAAATTTTTTTTCGAGACAAAAGGCATAAGATCAGGATTAGGGCCACTATTTTGTCGTATCACAGCTTTGTGAATAAATTGACTATTCAATTCAGAAACTGGAAAATTATCTGAAAGGTTTAATTTTACCCGCTCAAAAAGCGATAATAAAATCTGCTCGCACAGATTTTTCAACTGTTCGGCATTAAGTCGGTTATTCAACTGTTTAAGTAGAACGTTGCGAGTACCATCATTGGTTAAAAAGTAATTAATAGCTTTGGACTCAAGCCGCAATATGCCGCGCCGGAAAAGTGAAAAACGTCCACGCTTGCGAAGCAGTTTAAGGATAAGCGTCTTTGCAGCATTCGTTTCAGTCATATCCAGTCCCGTATCATCGCTGATTTCCAACAGGCGCGTACAATTATTTCCCTTGAGAACATAACTGAAGACGATACTTTTTACTGCAAGGCTATTCTGGGAGATATATTTTTCAAGCTTTTTCGCTACTATTTCAGCATATTCCAAATCGTTTAATATCAACGGTCCGACTTGCTGAGTGAATTCCGGCGATTGTTTAATTTCTTTGTGAATTGCGGCATTGTTCAAATTGTGATATTTCCCCAGCAATTGTCCACCCGTAACATCAGTGAAAAGTTCCTGATAACGATATGCCAAACTAGCTGCACCACGTCGCGAATCGGAGAAAGCCAACAATTTTCGTCCGGCGCCGGGATGTCGCCGCGCTGCCGGATCTATGCTGGATTCGGTTTGATGGAATAATTCATCCAGCAACGTTAATTTGAATTGTTCTCCGCCAGCGACAAAAGGAGTAATTATTCCATATCTGGTATTATGTTGCGACGGTTGGCTATCGTGGCAACATGGACAATTACCGATAAACTCCGGGTGCTCTTCTCGTGTACTATTTGCCGTTCCAACATACCAATATCCGGAAATCCAGTCATTATCATTTTCGTGGGGATGGCCGATCATCGCCTGCCCGGTTTTAATATTAAGCCACAAATCTGGGGTTCGTCGTTTCTGGACTTCATCCTCATAAGGATTACCTGGTTTCCATGCAACCGCATGAATGTATTTGCATTCTTCAGTTCTGATCCTGCTTAGCAGCACAGGACCAGCGCCATTGTCTAAGATGCTGTTATCGGCATAGCCAAGTACAAAAGGCTGCCCACACTTACGGCAGGCCCCAAGGGTAAAAACGGCTTTTGTACCGCTATTGCTGTTGCTTTCTGGAATAGTCAATGCATCAGAAGCGTACAGTTGGAAGTGTTCCGCATCCGTAAAACTAATTCCCAGTTCAGGCATGCCGCGAATTAATTGATGATAACGTATATCAATCAACGGCCGTCCAAATCTCGGATCCAGAGTCATGTTGCCCAGTGAAATTAAGGCATTCAACGCCGATAAGGAATTGCCGGCTTCACCAAAGAGTTGATTAGCAACAACGTTGAATTTGGCGTTTTCGCCATCATTTATCGCATTTTCCATAACTTGCCGCAAGGTATTTGACAATTGGACAAGATTGCCATCACGACCTAAAAACCAAGTCAACAAGGTTTCGACATTATCGCCTTGAGGAGATGTTCGGGTGATTTGTTGCAGAATATTTTTCCAATATTCGGCCAGCAGATTAGTAGCAGCATTTAAGTTTTTATCCAACTGCTGGTATTGTTTACATAGTTGCTGAATAGCAGTAATCACGGAAGACGATAGTTTTACGCCAACCCTCATCAGTTCAATCTGAGTTTCTGCCAGTTCTGCATCATTACTGATATCGGTTGCAGTTTCGAGTAAATACCGTGTTCCTTCACCATTTAAAACGGCTAGGTTGCCATTCAGAACCTTTTGCCATTGCTCAAGGATTTCCAACCGGTTACCCCAAGGTTTCTGATACCGTCTACCCTTTTTTTCATAGTAATCACCATGAATTTGACTCGGTTTGGGATCAGCGTAATCATGCAGGATGTTCCGCCATGAGTCATTGTTGTTTAATGGACCTTTTCCATCAATCACAAATCTGATAAGCATCTGGATATTCACCAACGACTCATTAGCAAATATATCGGTTTGTAATTGGGTATGATTTTCCAAAGGCAACAGCCCCGCCTCGACTGCGTTACAGAATGCATCAACAATGTACCAAGCATCTCCGATAGCGATTACATTTTCAATATTTGTGGATAAATCAACAGCATTTTTAAGCTTATGCATCCAGTCTTTCGCGCCCATAACGCATTGCGTCAAAGAGAATAATTTTCTTTCTCCTTCCTGTAAAATAGTAGTAAAACCGCCCAATAAATTCCATAACTTCTGTTGCTGGTTATCGGTACACACAGTATCAAATATCTTGCAATAGGTAGCTCCAGACACTCGTTCAGGAGCCGAATACGCCGTGTCTAATGGAGAATATTCCAGCGATTGACCGAATTGAATGGAAAAACTGTCTGACTTTGCCGGGAATATTTTTGTTGCGAATTCATTGCGAATCCGTTGTTCTTTTTCATCTTCAGACAGTGATGGATCGTCAATTAGCGTAGCCGAGGTCGCCAGGAATCTTAATTGCTCGAGATTTCCAACCCTTTTTGTTACTCGCCGGATCAACCAGGCAATTTCCGTTCCCAATGCACCGTTATAACAATGCGCTTCGTCGAGGATAATGAATTTCCAAGTGGATGAAAACAGGGCAGAAGTCTCCGGCTGCAATAGCAGACGTTCCAACATCGAATAGTTGGTAACCAGAATATGTGCCGGAGTCCGGTTCCATATACTGCGTTTAGTTACTTCGTTCGGCAATGCTGATTCATCGTCAAATCCGGCACCGGAATACGGAATATTATTGGTCGCCTTGATAAATTGGCTTTCGTAATGGTCGCTATTTTGGACTAGCTCATCCGGTAAAATATCTTCATCCGATATTAATTTAACTTCACCTGTATATTTGCCAAATGTAATAAACGGCGCATGTCGCAAAATGCTGCGTAAGCGCCTTATCTGGTCATTGACTAAGGCATTCATAGGATAAAGGATCATGGCCCTGACGCCGGCATCATTCCAGGGTATCGGTTTTCCGGCATCTATCCACTGCCCGACAATATAATCAACCAGCGGAATCAAAAAGCATTCGGTCTTGCCGGAACCGGTACCGGAACATACAATGAGATTTTTTCCATTGCGGCAAACCTCGCGAATCGCTTTGGTCTGATGTTGATAAAGATGAACTTCGCTAGCATGTTTATGTTTGAATGCCTTGGCAAAAATGTCAGCGGTTTCCTGATGAATGATGCTTTGATCAACAAGTTCCTGCAAAGATGTACCACTGGCGTAACCTGGCCTAATTTCCAGATAAGGCGACTGTGCCAGTGGGTATTCAGCAAACAAATTGTTAAGTGGCTCGGTGAATTCTGGCATAGAGCGTTCTACCGGAAATGTCCGGCGGATATACGCTTGAAGATTTTTCTCGATTTTTCCTATCGTCTCAACTGGATTCATGGTATTATTGTCCTTCTTATTTATAAAAGTTCTTTCTATTTATTTGTGAAACCAAGCCAAGAGCCATTCTATATGAACCATATCTTTCATAAATACCAGCCTGGCTTCCTGATCGTACCATATTTCCAATACCAGGTGGCAAACACGATCATAGTTCTGTGGTATTTTCATAGGCCACTCTTCCGGATATTTTGTCTTATTCCAGCCCAACCAGGCATGCATTCGGCATAAGAAGGCCAGCCGAAAAATCATTGCCTGGGAAATGCCACCATTATCTTGAAGTCCCAATGCTGCTAACTTAAACATATGTCCTAACATGCGATCATCATCATTGCCAAGTATTTCTCTCGCCGGGATAAATGAATCTTTAAATATATCTTCAATTTGAACTGCATTTTCATTGTCTACATCATCACTAAAAATGAAATTGTCATTATGGAAAATGCGGCAAATAAATCTAAAAAAATTTTCATCCTGATCTTTACAAAGCCGTATCTGATATGGCAGAAATTCTCCATAGGGATCTCGCATGGTATTTGATCGATGATAAGAAAAAGTGATGTCACGTTTATCTTTATGTCCCAAATAAAACTTATCCGGGGCAATAGCATTGCCATTATTGTTCCATAGGCAAAGTCCGTCTCGATAAAGCGGTGCTTCACTATCCGGAAGACAGATTTCCCACATGTTTTGCAACGGGTTCAGAATACTATGATTGAAAATCCCATTGTTGGTTTGTCCACGGGGTAGTTTTCCTGCCTCAATTTTCTCTTGGGCAGTAATCAGTGGGCAAATGGCGTTTAAAACTTTATCTCGGTGGGAAGTCCATCTGGAATATTGAGATTTAACCTGGTTATAAGCCCAATGGAGCCAATTGGGTTCCGCACACCAATTAAAACCGGTCTGCAACATCAAAGTCAGAGTTTTTTCCAGTGGAAACTCCGTTTTAGAACCTGCCGGTTGCCGACTTTTATCCGAACATTCAATTTGACAATACTTTACATAGCATTGATCCCAGAATTCACTACTGTTGCCAAAATCGAGACTATCACGTGCTTCAACTGCTTCGGTAAAAATACCATGCTGCAAAATTTTTTTACCCTGCGAGTCTAGGATATTAAGTCTTCCACGAGCATTAGTTTGCTGTTTTTCATTTTCCAGCCCCAATCGTTTGACCATAGTTGTTCCCGGACAATGCCATGGGATAACTGAGACTAAGTCATGCCTTTCCAATAAAAGGCCAATCAGAGAAGCAGGAAATTCCTGTTGTGCCTCAATTAATGCAAGCCATATTCCCTCATCATTGCTTCGCTTATGTTCTGATATAACGTTAACGGCATTCTCGCGGGAAAATCCTCTACAACTAATAACCTCAATTGTATCATCCTTGATTCCCGATTCATAAAAACATACTACCCGGTACTGTTCTGGATTACAGTTTGAAGGGCAAAACACTTGTGGAATATCACTTGCCAAACGCAGCACGGGGTGCCTGGGAATTCGGATGATATATGCTACAACCAAACTGTCATTAATTGTAAGTTCGTCTATTTCTTCTCCCGGATTTTCAAATTTAAAACTTTCTGGTAAAATTTCATTAACGTCTATTACATTAATCCCCGGATTTAAATCATGACATTTTTGCTGGTAAAAGGATAAACTTCCTGTAATATTAGTTGGAATCCAAATCTTCAAACGATAACACGACAAATGACTGTGATCGTCAAAATCTTTTGGCTTATTAAACGCTTCCGGTTCACCCAAAATTTGCTGCCACCACCAGTAGATTTCGTTAAACGGCAATACCAACTTAAATTGTTGGTCGTCAGGGCTTAATAACGTTTTAAGCATCCGACCGTTTTCGAGTAAATCCTCGGCAGGCAGCTCGTCTTCCCCCCATTTCCAGCCTATTGTCGTCAATATTTCTGGCGGTGGCAAAAACAATATCTTCAACCTTGCATCGCCGTGCCGAACGGAAACAGTTTGCCCATATTGACTACGGATTTTAACTTTATTGGCATCTTGCGAAATAATATCTCCATCAACGAGACTCCATTCTATTTCAGTCTTAATTTGATTGTGAGATGTAATTTCAGCGGTGTCACCCAAAACAATTTTATCCGCCCTGTTATCTGGACACGCTTCGGCGGGTGTAGAAATATTTAAATAAGGTTTAGAGCCGATATTACAGAGCACCGAATTATCCCATTTGAACGGCAATTTTTCGGTTAATTCGTCATTGATTTCTACCTGATAAAGATGTCTTTTATCAACACCACAATCACAATTGCCGATTTCTCGGGACGGAATCGGATTTCCATTTAAAGTTGCGTTTCCGTTATTTGTGGATACCACGATCAGCCTTCTGGCATAAATATCCTTATTATCAATCATTGGCAGCCAGTTGTTTTTTGCATTGAGCGGATAGCGGAATATGACAGGCTTATTGGGCTGAAATAACGTAATTATCGGTTCGATGATCAAAAGTTTTTTATTATTTGCCAGAAGCAAAATTTTCTCCGTCGGATTTAATCCTTTAGCCAGCAAATCCGATAGGCAAAAATATCGTTTGCTACTATCTGGAACATTACAATCACAAGAAAAACCACTCGTTTTCTGTCGTAACGTCAAGCTGCAACTGACTTTGTCCGGTATATAGATATTACTGATAACCAGATCAACGCGACAAACGTTGCCGTTGCGATATAGCATCCAGGATGCATTGGCGCTTGGCACGTCTCGGAAATGTTTCATCACTTGCGCAATTCTGGCCTGCCATGGTTCATCGGTCTCGATAGGTGCTTCTTTACGGAGCACCTGTAAAGATTTGATAAAGTCAGGGTCGCATT
>JAQUOK010000176.1 GCA_028717165.1 Victivallaceae bacterium
CTTCGCGCGACCAGCGTTTCGCCGCTGGACCGCGCCCAGGGCAAGCCCTGGACGACGAGAAAATCCGGTGGATTTTCCGTGATTTTAAAAACGCTTTTATGATAGAAGTTTAAAACAAAGACACTAATAACCGAAAACGCTCTGATTTGTGGCGGACAAGCATTCACTTGTCGAAAAAAATCGTAGAGACCTCCGGTATTCCCGATTTTTTTCGCCGGCGCGACTGTTTATCCGGCACTGCATCATAGCATTTCCTTTATTGGATCTTCACGCGAATTCATGGGCTGAACGCCGAAGTACATCAGAACCCGCCGTCAGTCAAGCGCCAATCCGGCATAACCGCTCCCTGCGGTCGCTTTTATTCCGTTTGGCGCTTGACAATCGTCGGAACCTGATGTAAATACAGCTTTTGCGGATTCGGAAGAAAAAAAGGATTTTTCTTCCGAATCCTTGAGCGACATTAGCTGATTCAACCGTTATTTCACCTTTGGAATGACGAATTTTTTTGAACGTTAAAATATTCTCGTTCAAGCTGAGCCCAGGTAATCCACAAATTCTGGTGAAGAGGCCCTTTATTAGTTGATCAGCTCTAAGCGGCATCGGAGCGGCGTTTTTGATCGATGGATTTTTCAGCCGGCCGAGCGAGCCAATAAAATTGTCGCCTCATCCGGAGCTTGCTTCGAGGTTATTCATCGGGAGGAGTTATGGATATCAATATCAGAATTGCCGGGGAAGCCGGACAAGGACTGGTCGTGGTCGGCAATCTGCTGGTCGGCGCGGCCGCCGCTGCCGGTCTTCAGGTTTTTTCCGGAAAAAGTTACATGTCGCGGATTCGCGGCGGACTGAACTGGTGCGACCTGCGCTTTGCCGACCGCGAACTGTTCGGATTGAAAGAGCGGCCGGATCTTCTGCTGGCACTCAATGAAACCGCTCTGGAGATCTTGCGGGAACACACCGCCGCTGATGCGATTGTTCTGCTCGACGGCAAGGATGATCGGCCGCAGACCATGACGGTCGATTTTACCGGGATCGCCAAACAAAGCGGCGGAACGGACATCATGGGCAATACCGTCGCGGCCGGAACGATCTGGGGCATGCTGAAATATCCGCTCGAATTTCTGGAGGATTTTCTGCGGCGGGAATTCGCCGGGCGCGTTGAAATCATCGCCAAGAACCTCGCCTGCGCCGCCGCCGGATATAGGAAAGGGTTGACGTTGCCGGCGAAATTAACTGCGCCTCACCCGGTTCACGCGCCGGCATCGGTAACCACCGGCGCGGCGATGATCGGACTGGCCGGCGCGGCTTCCGGGGTGAAATTCGCCACGGCGTATCCGATGACGCCCGGCACCGCCACCTTGAACTGGCTGGCGGCGGCATCCGATCGTTACGGCATTGTGGTGGAGCAGGCGGAAGATGAAATCGCCACAGTGAATATGCTTTGCGGCGCAGTCTATGCTGGTGTTCCGGCCATGACGACGACCAGCGGCGGCGGCTTCGCCCTGATGGCCGAAGGGCTGGCGCTGGCGGGTATGATGGAGCTGCCGATTTTCATTCTGGTGGCGCAGCGTCCGGGTCCGGCTACCGGCATGCCCACCCGCACCGCGCAGGAAGACCTGAAATTCATGATCAATGCCGGACACGGCGAGTTTCGCCGGGTCGTCTACGCGCCGGGTACGCACCGGCAATGTCATGACCTGACCCGGATCGCATTGGAAACCGCGCATCGGTTCCAGGTTCCGGCACTGATGCTCACCGATCAGTATCTTCAGGACGCCGAAACCAATCTGGAACTGCCGGGGGCCGAATACCGGCCGATCGACCGCGGGCTGGTCGATGGTAATCCCGAGACATACGTCCGCTATGCGGAGAGTCCGGACGGCGTATCGCCGCGGGCGATTCCCGGCCACGGCGTCGCGGTAGTCTGCGACAGCGACGAACACGATGAAGCGGGGCACCTGAGCGAGGATCTCGCCGTGCGGATTCGACAGCAGGAAAAACGGCTGCGGAAAAATGCCGGATTGCTGGAGTTCTTCCTCATGCCGGAAGTCTGCGGCGCGGCCGACGCCGACGTCGCCCTGGTCTCTTGGGGCTCGACGTACGGCGCCTGCCGGGAATATGTTGACACCATGAATAGCAACGGCCCCGGCAAATTCGCCATGATCCATTTCTCCCAACTCTGGCCGCTGCCGGTTGATCGCCTGAAGCCGTTGCTGGAGCGTCCGCGGCGGCTGATGGTGGTGGAAGGCAACGCCACCGGCCAGTTCCGGGCCTTGCTGCGGGAGGTCGGCATCACCCGGGAAATGTCCGGAATCAACCGGTATGACGGGGTGCCGATCACTGCGGAATATTTAACTGCCGAGGTGAAATTATGATTGCCATTGCAAAAGCGGATACTCAGCCCTCATGGTGTCCGGGCTGCGGAAATTATTCCATTTTGAAAGCACTGCGGGAGGTATTGGCGACCGGGGCGGTCGACACCGATAAACTGGTGCTGGTTTCCGGCATTGGCCAGGCGGCGAAACTGCCGCACAATATTCAGGTCAGCGTGTTCAACGGTCTGCACGGCCGGGCGCTGCCGGCGGCGACGGGAATCAAGATTGCCAATCACGAACTGGAGGTCGCCGTTTTCTCCGGTGACGGCGATATGTACGGCGAAGGCGGCAACCACTTTCTCCACAGCTTGCGCCGCAACATCAGCGTCAAGGTGTTTGTGCACAACAATCAGGTTTACGGCCTGACCAAAGGGCAAGCGTCGCCCACCTCGGATATCGGCTTTGTCACCCCGATTCAGATTCATGGACAGAAGTTGCAGCCGATCAATCCCTTAGCGATCGCGATTGTCGAAGAGTGTTCTTTTGTGGCGCGCAGTTTCAGCGGCGAGCCGGAACATCTGAAGCAAATGATGCTGGCGGCATTTGCCCATCGCGGCGGGATGGCGCTGGTGGACATTCTGCAGCCGTGCGTCAGTTTCAACCACACGAATACGTTCAAATGGTATAAAGACCGGGTGAAGCCGATTCCGGCCGACCACGATTGCCACGACAAAATGAAGGCGCTGGAACTGGCCTTGCGCTGGGGCGACGAGATTCCCATCGGGATTTTCTACAAAGGCACCCGCAAGAGCTACGAGTCCGATAACGAGGTGCTGGCGAACGGAACTCTGGTCGGCAACTATTTCAACGGATGTTCCACTCCTCAAGCTCAAATGTAGCCACTAACAGTGTGGATATTTTTTATAAACAGCTTTAAATATGAGAAAATTCGGCTATTAGTGTCTTTATTTTAAACTTCTATAACCAGAACGTTTTTAAAATCACGGAAAATCCGCAGGATTTTCTCGTCGTCCAGGGCTTGCCCTGGGCGCGGTCCAGCGGCGAACCGCTGGTCGCGCGGAGCGCGAAACGGTTTTCGGGTTGCGGGCCAAGCCCGCCTTAGTAGACATTATATATATCGATGCGGGAAAATCAAAGAGTAACAAGCGAGTGCTGCGTTGCCCGGGAACCGTGGATTGTTAACGCACTGGGGCACGACCGGCATGGGAAACTGGCGCTGTGGCAGGTGATCGCCCGAGTACTGGATCAGGGCTCCCGGCTTTCCGCAGTGCGCCTGGCGCAAACTCATGCCGCTATCGGTGGAGGTTTTCAACGGCAATGCCGGCGACTGTGCCACGGTATCCGCGCAAAAAATAGTTGCCAAAACTGCGGGCCTGAAAATCAATAAGCTGTTGAAAATCACGTTGGAAGGTCGAACGATAAAAATATTGGATGCCGGCGGCATCATCCTGCCGGAAGTTTTACCGGCCTGAAAAGTAGATGCAGTCACTCGAAAAAACTTGGCTGAAAAGCGACAACGATATCGAAATAATGAAGTTAGGCAGGAATGATCACAGCCTTAGATTCTGGAACATCCGTTAAAAAAAACCGCCGCCACATAAAAAAACCCGCCGCAACGCGGCGGGTCGATCTGGCGGGGTCAGGACTGGACCGGTTATTGTACCGGATTGCCTTCGCTGTCCTTAACCTGAGGCTGTGTAGTGTAACTGTAAGCCTTTATTCCCCACAAGAAGTCGCTCGGGTTTAAGGTTTCAGCCAGCGTTTTGCCGGCGGCATGTCCGTCCGCGAAGATGTAATTCTGACGGCTCTGGTGACGGTCCCAGGCGCTGTAGACGATGTGATGCTGGTTTTGTGCGCCGTTGTTGGTAATCGCCGTGTTGCGGGCGGTGATCGCTTCGCTTTCGGTTAAAGCCACCGGATCGCAACCGCTCTGAGTCTCACTGTCCAGTGGCTGAGAACCGTTTTTGATGCCGTTGGTCGGGCGGTGCGATTTTACGGCCGTGCCGCCGGTGCCGGAAGTATCCAGAATGCAGCGTTTGTCGGCCGTGAATTCGGCGACCAGAATTTCACCGGACGGTTTCTTCAGCCGGTTCTGTTTCACCTGAGTCAGATATGCCGCAAGGTCGGCATATTTCAGCCGGGGACAGATCAGCTCGTTGACCGTATAGGAGATATTGGGCGCCTGTTTGTCTTTTGAGTTGTTCAGCGTGGCCTGATCGGCGGGACGGTGAACGGCTTCTTCCCAGTAGTTCTGCGGGTCGGTATCGCTGCCGAAACAGGTCGGCGCCCAACCGCCGTTGGTGTCCTGCGGACAGACGAATACGCTGCCTTTACAATAATCCCGGATCATTCCGCTCCATTGATAATAACCGCCGACTTTATCGGCGCCGTTGAGATAGTAATAGGCTTTCGGGTAAAAGCTCTCGTTGTCGCCGACGTACATCATCAGTCCCACGCCGATTTGTTTCTCATTCGACAGACACGCGATAGATTTGCCTTTGTCGCGGGCATGGCTCAGGGCGGGAAGCAGTATTCCGGCCAATATCGCGATAATAGCTATCACGACGAGCAATTCTATCAGGGTGAAGTTCCTTTTACTTTGCTGATTCATTTTCCTTTTCCTTTTTCGGGTTGATTTTTTTAACGGCTGTTTTTTACTTTTCGATGCTTCGATTTTACAGTCTTCATTTTTTCCTTTTTCTTCTTTTCTTCTTTCCTTCTTTCCTTCTTTCCTTCTCTTTATTGTTTCTTCCCGGCGCGGGCCCTTTCTGTGCCGGTTTATAGACATTATAATCCGGGGGACGGAAAGCGCAATAACATTTATTATTATCAAACCGTATTCTAAAACAATCGTAACAAACCGGCGTTTTTCTAACAATCCGTTAACTGATAAAGGCGGAACCGGTTGGTTATAAATGGAATTGCAAAAATGGTCGGAAGGTCCGGATTCGGGCGGGATTGCAGATGCCCGGGGCGGTCATTGCCGGCAACCTTAAGCGGGACATTGGTTATGAATAGTTTTTCAGGTTAGCTGACTGACCGATTACCAGGCGATGGGCTCAAGGTTCAATTTTCCGGCTGCGGTTCTGTTGTTTTTCCAAGAATTGCAGCCGTTTTTCCGCGGCATTTTCGAGTTCTTTGCATTTCTGCTTGTAATCGGTATCGGCTTCCTCGAACTGCCGGGCCAGTTCGGCGTCCTGTTGCTGCTGTTCCGCGGCCTTTTTCAGCTGAGAATATTCCCAGATTTGTTTTTCTTCCTGTTTGAGCAGTTCCTGATCGTAAAATTTCCGGACGACATTCCAGAACAGTACCGGATTGTCTTCGCGGTCGTAATCCAGTTTCAGGATATACAGCATGACGGCGGGATTAACCCGGTTGCAGACCGGGTAGATATATGAAATGATCTCCCCGGATTTGGGTGACGGCGAAGGCCGGTACCAGAAGGCGTTTTTTTCCTTCAGTAATTTCCGATACCAGATCATGTCGTCCGAATAGTTGAAGTCGTGCCGGGGGTCATACTTGTAGGCCGGCGCCGGTTCCGCCCGTTTCATTTGGGCCAGAGTAACCGAAAATGGGAACCGGGCCAGCGGTACCGACGCCAG
The DNA here is from genome assembly GCA_028717165.1 of Victivallaceae bacterium. GTDB lineage: Bacteria > Verrucomicrobiota > Lentisphaeria > Victivallales > Victivallaceae > JAHOYW01. Next base: position 5,936 of record JAQUOK010000176.1, read on the forward strand.
GGCGACTTCGGCAACCTGCGGATTTTTCCGGATGAATGAATCCAGATATTTCCTGACTGCGGCTTCGTCGGTATAGACGTCACCGATATCGCCGGCGAGATTGACGGCCTGGGCAGATACGGCTTTCCGCCGCGACTGGAAACTGTCCACCAGCGGTTGTTCCGGCGGCGCTTTGCACCCGGCCAGCAGGGTCGTCAACAGCACTGCCGCCACTGCCGCAAATCCCGAATTTTTCATTTTCACTCCGGAGTAAGGAGCTGTTCAAAAATAACCTTTGTCACTCTTAAGGCGGGCTTTGCCCGCAACCCAAAAACCGTTTCGCGCTTTGCGCGACCAGCGTTTCGCCGCTGGACCGCGCCCAGGGCAAGCCCTGGACGACGAGAAAATCCTGCGGATTTTCCGTGATTTTAAAAACGTTTTTGTTATCGAAGTTTAAAATAAAGACACTAGCCTGAATTATTCATAAACTTATGGAGAACTGCTGCAATCTGCTCAAAGTAAAGTCATGGTGCATATCCTCGACGTAGCGCTGCTACGCCTGCGGCATGCCCAAAAACTTTCTTTTTGAGCATATTTTCGCATTTCATCCATTTTTTATGAATAGTTCAGGCTAAGCTGAAACGCAAAAATATTTATACTCTATACGGTTGAAATTTTAACTTTGATTGCGAAGATTTTGAGAATGGATTCGCATTCTGAGAGACCGCCGATACCGAGGTATCGAAGGGGCTCGAAGATTGCGGAGCCAGCTCAAAA
>JAQUOK010000177.1 GCA_028717165.1 Victivallaceae bacterium
CTTTCCGTTTTCCGCGTCTTCCAGCGTCACGTTTACCCCGGCCGGCCATTTCAGTTCCAGCGGATCGAGTATCCTGACGGCGATTACGTCATGACGGCGGTTGATTATCCGCAGCGATTTCTGAAAATCATGTTCGTCGATCAGGTCGCTGATCAGGAAAATAACGGTTTTCTTGTTCAGGACTTTAATGGTTTCCTGCAAAACCAGGTCAATGTCGGTTTTCCGGCGTTCGGGTTCAAAGGCCATGAGGTCGCGAACCAGCCGCAGGCCGTGTTTGCGTCCCGAACGCGGCGGCAGATACAATTCGGTACGGTCGCTGAACATCGTTAAACCGACCCGGTCGTTATTGCGGATGGCGCTGAACGCAAGCAGCGCGGCGGTTTCGATGGCGTAGCGGCGTTTTGACTTTTCCCCGCTGCCGAACGCCCCGGAAGCCGAAACGTCCACAAGCAGCATCACATTGAGCTCGCGTTCTTCAACGTATTTTTTTATGTAGGGAGCGCCCATGCGGGCGGTAACGTTCCAGTCGATATCGCGGAAATCATCCTCATCGCTGTATTCGCGAACTTCGTCGAATTCGATCCCGCGCCCCTTGAAAACGCTGTGGTAAGCCCCGCCGATGATCTCATCAACCGCCCGGCGGGTACGTATCTCAATCTTTCTAACCTGCGCAATTAATTCAGATGATAACATAATATTAAGTATTAAGTTTAGTTGTAGCACAACCGTCCCGGTTGTTTTTTTCTCAAGACGCTTAAGCTACATTCAAATGCAATTTTTACAGTTTTACGGAGTGCGCAATTCATCCAGGATAATTTTGATAATTGCGTCGGAATCGAGATTTTCAGCTTCGGCTTCATAGGAAACAGCTATCCGGTGACGCAGAATATCCGCGGCGATATCCTTGATATCCTGCGGTACGACATACGCGCGCCCGGACATGAAGGCCATGGCTTTGGCGGCTACTACCAGCGCGATCGCGGCGCGGGGAGAAGCTCCGTACTCGATCAGCTCCTTGAGCTTGCCGATCTGCGCGTCGGACTGGCGCGAGGACAATTGCGCATGTTTTGCCGGGCGTGTAGCGATAGTTATATCGAGAATATATTCGACGATCTTTTCATCGATATAGATTTTGTCGACCCAGCTGCGGGCGGTTTCAATGTCTTCGAGTCTGGCGACCGCAAGGGCTTTCAATTCAAGTTCCGGGTGCGCCATGCGCTGAATAATTGTACGTTCTTCGTCCCGGACGGGGTAGTCAATGCGCAACTTGAACATGAAACGGTCAACCTGGGCTTCCGGCAGCTGGTAGGTGCCTTCCTGTTCAATCGGGTTCTGAGTGGCCATTACCAGGAACGGCTTGGGCATTTTGAATACTTCTCCGGCAATGGTCATCTGTTTTTCCTGCATGCATTCGAGCAGGGCGCTTTGGACTTTTGCCGGGGCGCGGTTGATTTCGTCAGCCAGCACCAGGTTGGCGACAACCGGGCCGAGTTTGGTACTGAAGGAGTGTTCAGCGGCATTGTATATGCGGGTCCCGATCACGTCCGCCGGCAGGAGATCCGGGGTAAACTGTATTCTGGAGAAACTGCCGTTGATTGCCTGGGCCGTGGTTTTTACCGCCAGGGTTTTCGCCAGTCCCGGTACGCCTTCGAGCAGCACGTGCCCGTCCGCGATGATCGCTAAGAGCATACGGTGGATCAGGTAGTCCTGGCCGACTATAATCCGGCCGATTTCGGTTTTAAGCGGCTGCAAAAAGTTCGAAACTTCCCGTATTTTTTCCTGCAATTCCTGAATTTCATGTTGTTCCATTAAAAAATTCTCCTTAAAACATCAGCGGTATTTTTCAGCACTAAAAGCATCCTGGTTTGTAAAGACGGCTTTTACCGGCTAGTTTAATATAATAGTATCTTGAGGTAAATCAATGCTGATTCTGCAAAAAAACAGCTTTAATAAAAATGACCTGATAACCAATGCCGGATTTGTGACGAGCATGGGGCTTATCTGGCTGGTCTTTCTGTTCATCCCGCTGTTGTTCCCGGCGCTGGGCATCGGCGAGATAAGTCCTCTTGTGCATGTCCTGCTGCCTTCGGTGATCATTCTTCCGGTTCTTGGCTTTACGCTTTATTTTGTCGGCAGGCCGGGGAAACTGCTGCGGAAATGCAAGTTGATCAACCTGCGTCCCGCACATATTTACGTCAGTTTTGCGGCCCTGGCGGTATTATCGGTTTGCCTGAAGGACTTTATGCAAATCTATCTGCATGTCCTGGCTCTGCTGGGCGTAAAGGCCGAACCGCCGGTAATAGACCAACTGATAAAAAACAGTTCCCGCGACACCCTGACCTGGCTTTGTTTCGGAGTGATAGTTCTGGCTCCGGTAAGCGAGGAACTGGTCTTTCGCCGTTTCATATTCGGTTTTCTCGCTCCCCGCTGCGGTTTCGCGGCTTCACTCCTGATAAGTTCCGGGCTTTTCGCGCTGATTCATTTTTCTTTATACAGTTTTCCGGGTTTGTTTATTCTGGGAGTGGGATTCCAAATGATCTATTTGAAGTTCGGTTCTCTTTATCCCGCGATTTTAATGCATGCGTTCAACAATGCCTTTGCGATAATTATTCTCCTGTTTTTCCCGGAACTGCAAGTTTAATCAATAATAACGGCTCTTATTGAGACACTCTCCGGCGTCGGACGGTCTCTGAAAGCGGATATAAACTTTACCGGTCACAGTGCGAGGCGCACTTGTGACGCCGATTAAGTTTATCATAAGAATATACCGCTTTCCCCCAGATAAACCGAATTGTCAATTCCGGCTTTAAGACTGTATCTGATATTTTGTTCCTTTAAAACTTTACTAAACAGGTATACTGCTGTATATTCCGGCTATGAAAAAAACGCTTGCATATCTTCCCGGCAATAAGCGGAGCGAATTGAAACATATCGTTTCAACCATCCGCGACATGTGCGGCGACGTGGAAATGATAATTCTTTTCGGCTCCTACGCCAGAGGCGACTATAAAGAAGAAGCCGACCTCAAGCCGGACAGAAGGTCCGGGGAAAGATCCGACTATGACATCCTGGTTGTTACCGGGGAAAAAACGACTGCCGTAGACATCGGCCTGTGGCGGAAAATCACCCGGAAATGCGACAGCGCCGGCTTAAGCGCCTATGTGCGGATCATAACTCACGATATCCAGGGACTGAATATCAAACTTGCCGAAGGCCAGTATTTTTATTCGGATATCAGGAAAGAAGGCTGCCTGCTTTACGATTCGGGAAATTTCAGGCTCGCGCGGAGACGCAAACTGAAACCTGAGGAACGAAAACGGATCGCCCGGGATTATTTTGAACAATGGTTTGAGAGAGCACAAAGATTTTACCGATATTATGCTATTGCCTCTCAAGAAAATGATTTGAAAGGCGCTGCATTTATGCTTCATCAGGCGGTGGAACATTCATATAAAACCATTTTGCTGGTTTTTAATAATTACACGCCCAGTGAGCATCTTCTCGAATTGCTGGGCAAAATGGTCTCCGAACACGATTCTGCATTTAAAGATATTTTCCCGCAGGAAACGCGGGAAGAACAGAGGTTATTTGACTTGCTGGAGTACGCCTACATCGGGGCCCGGTATGACCCTGCCTACAGAATATGCAGGGAAGACTTGGAATATCTGGCTGAACGGGTAATGCCCTTATTGGGCTTGACGGAAAATATCTGCAAGGCAAAAATCGAAAATTTTACAAATGTGTAAGGATTTCAAGGAGTAAACGTTAATATTATATCAGAGTTTAATTCCCATGTAACGTTCTCTACGCCCCTAGTGACAGGGGCGGCTACACCTTTTTCGTCTAATATCATGTTCCCCGTGTAGCCACGGCTGTCCCCAGCCGTGCCACAGTATATTTACTGCGGAATTTTTAAAAACAAATCTTTCGGGATGCCGCCTTTTTCGGGAGTGCCTACTTCGGTTTCAGTGAAATTTATTCTGGTGCGCCAGCCGGGCCCGTAGAGTTCAAGACACTTGATTATGCCATAGTTGCCCTGCTGTTTGAAAGAACTTACTTCAAGGCTGCGGAACGGTTCTTTTTCATTTATTCGGGTCCATTCCGCTTTTATCGGGAAATAGTATTCCCTGCTTATCCAGACTTTGGCGTATTCCTTGTCGTCCGGCGAAATAAGCCGGAGCACCCGGCAGTTGACCATTTTAGTTGATTCTCCCGGAAATTCCCGGTCGAATTTCCAGTACAGGAAAGTCATGGCCAGATCCTGCGGACGCAGACCGAAATTGCCGATCACGGGATTTTCTTCCGACTCCTTGTTAAGCGGGATGATCGAAGTGCCGTCACTGCCTTTACTGAACGCCTGGCCGACCATATAACCCTGCCGTCTATCGATAAGCACCTGTGCCAGCGTGCGGTCGGTGTTGAACAGGATGCCCAGACGCAGAGACGCTTTAACCGTTTCCTTGCCGCGGCGGCGATGGATGACTTCGCCGTCCATAAGCGCCCAGCGTTTGCGGCCGGCGGGATGGCGAACCCGGTACAGAAAATCCTTTAGCGGCAATTCAGCTTCGGCATATGCCGACAAACCGTACAGGACAAGCGCCGGCAGAACTAGTTTCAGCATTATTATTTTACCTTGAGCGCATTTTCAAAAACGACTTTGAACGCGGCTTGCGCGTTATCCACGAAATCAAACTTAAGTTTGCTTTTTACCTTGTCGGGAATATCTTCAAGGTCTTTCTGGTTTTCAAGCGGCATGACAATAGTCTTTACGCCGGAACGAAGCGCGGCAATGACCTTTTCCTTGATGCCGCCGACGGCGGTAACTTTGCCGCGCAGGGTTATTTCTCCGGTCATGGCCAGATTGGATTTTACCATTCGGTTGGTAAGCAGCGAAACCAGCGACACGGCGATCGTTATCCCCGCGGAAGGGCCGTCTTTGGGAGTGGCGCCGTCCGGGACATGAATATGGAAATCATGATCTTCAAAGACTTTCTGACTGATTTTCAGGTTTTTGCCGTGGCTGCGGACAAAACTGAATGCGGCTTCAGCGCTTTCCTTCATGACATTTCCCAGCGAACCGGTCAGCTTCAAACCGCCTTTGCCGGGCATCATGGTCGTTTCGACCGGGAGGATCGTGCCGCCGACGCTTGTCCACGCCATGCCGGTAGCGACGCCGATGTCCGAATATTTTTTCACTTCATCCAGGATAAATGAGCGCGGTCCAAGGTATTCCCTGATCAGTTCGGGATCGACTTCTATACGTTTGACGCCGTCAAGGTTGTTACGGACGATTTTAGTGGCGATTTTCCGGCAGACTTTGCCGATCGTGCGTTCAAGCTCGCGGACCCCGGCCTCACGAGTGTAATAATCGATAATTTCATCGATCGCACTCACCTTGAATAAAACCTGTCTGGTCTTCAGGCCGTTTTCCCTCAACTGCCGGGGCACCAGATATTGTCTGGCTATCTGTTTTTTCTCGAAACTGGTGTATCCGGGCAGGCGGATTATTTCCATCCGGTCGCGGAGGGCAGGGGGGATCGTATCGATGATATTGGCGGTCGCAATGAAAAGTACGGAACTCAAATCGCAGTCGATCTCCAGATAATGGTCATTGAAGGCTTTGTTCTGGGCGGGATCAAGGACTTCCAGAAGCGCCGAAGCCGGATCGCCGCGGTAATCATTGCCGAGTTTGTCAATTTCATCGAGCATGAACACCGGATTGGCGGTACCGGCTCTTTTCAGCCCCTGGATAATGCGTCCCGGCAAAGCTCCGACGTAGGTGCGCCGGTGCCCGCGGATTTCGGCTTCATCCCGAACTCCGCCCAGGGACATGCGGATAAATTTGCGCTCCATGGCCCGCGCTATCGACTGGCCGAGGGAAGTTTTGCCTACGCCGGGAGGGCCGACAAAACAGAGGATAGGCGCTTTGCGGTCTTTTTTCAGTTGGAGAACGGCGATAAATTCCAGGATCCGTTCTTTTACGTCCTCCAGTCCGTAATGGTCGTGTTCCAGGATTTTGGAAGCCTCATTGACGTCGAGGCGGTCTTTGGAATAGACCGTCCAGGGTACCGAAACCAGCCAGTCGATATAATTGAAAGCGACATGGTATTCGGGAGACGCCGGAGGTATGACTATAAGCCGGTCAAGTTCTTTTTTTACGGTTTCGGCCACCAATTCCGGCAGTTTCATTGTTTCAAGTTTCTTTTCAATCGCCAGAACGTCCGGGCTTTTATTGTCTTCTCCAAGCTCGTGCCGGATCGTCTTGAGCTGTTCGCGGAGGAAAAACTCCCGCTGCGATTTGCTCAGGGCGTTATGCACCTGGCTTTGGATCTCGCTGCCGAGATGGAGCACTTCGACTTCGCGGTTGAGCAGGATCATCAGGGTCTGCAGGCGTTCGTGCAGGGTTTCCTGGGTAAGCAGGGATAACTTTTCGATAAAATCAATATTCAGAGTGTCGGCAATCAGATCGACAAGACGGACATTATCGTCAAGATTAAGAATGGCGATTTTAAGTTCCTCCGGAAAATTCGGAGAAAATGAAATTATTTTCTGGAACTGGTTTATGGCGTTTTTCAGCATCGCGGCGGATTCGATCGAGTCGTCCGGGCGGCTTTTGAAATGCTTGTAGATAACGCAGTCTATATCATCGGCGTCCATATGCGGCTTGACATAAATGATCCGCTTCA
>JAQUOK010000178.1 GCA_028717165.1 Victivallaceae bacterium
GGGGCGAAGAGAACGTCGTATGAGCGCTAAACGCTGAACTGTTATCAACGTTTCCCACTCTCTTTTGAGGAGTTAAGCTATATCCTCCGGGTGGGCTTGTTTACTCTCTCTTGTATGCAAAGCGTTTTCCAGACCATCAGCATAGCTGAAGGTTTAAGATTAAACAATTAAATAAGAACTCTGAAATTTTATAATGCTTTTGTTGAGCGCCTGGTGAGTAATTTAATTGGAAGCGCTTGTCTTTGCATCGGGGATAGCCTGAACGGCAGAAAATTTTTTATTCAAGTTTCTTATTTCGTTACATATCTCAATTGCCTGTTTTGAACTTTCCGGCAGACATTTTTCCGGATTATTTCGTTCCCGGATACATTTTGCAAAATATTCAAGCTCGCTATTATACATGTTCCCGGTAAACCGGGAACTTACGGCTCCCGTATCCGTACTGACTTCTATAATTCCCGGCTGTAGTGTGCTGAAACGGATGCTGCCATTCTCAAAAGTTGCAGCATATTCGGACGCAAATGCCGTATGACGATATAGAAAGCCGCCTTTTATACTGATTTTTGCCGGTTGATCTTTATATTTCAATTCAAGCTCCCAGTATTCCTCAATATTAAGATTCAGTTTTATATCTTCAGGCCTGCCCAGACAATAATTTGCAAAGTCAATATCATGGATCAATAAATCCATAAGAGCTCCGCCGCAGGTATTTTTGATTTTTTTATCCTGCCAGATTCCCCACGTCGGTTCTCCGCATATCCGGGTAGTAGAAAGTAATTTCAACTCTCCATAACGCTTATCCCGGATACATTCTGTCAGGAATTCCCATTCCGGGGCAAAACGGATACAGTGCGCCACCATCAATAACCGCTTTTTCCTTTCCGCCAGTTCAATGAGTTCCTGACACTGCCCCGGTTCCGCGCAGAAAGGTTTCTCCAGCAAGACATCAAGTTCGAGGTTCAAAGCTTTTTTCGTTAAATCATAATGCAAAAACAAAGGTACGCAGATAAGCGCAGCATCGGGTTGAGTTTTATTGACGCACTCTTTCAAGGTCTTAAAAATCGGAACCCGGTACAATTCTGCCAGCGGCAGATCCAGATCACCGTGATTGCCGGTATTTTCAATTCCGGCAAAAATATTTTCCCGGTTATCAATGATTGCGCAAAGTTCGAGATTTTTATTAGCCAGAATATTTTTCGCATGAGTTACGCCCATAAAACCGAAGCCGATTACTGCTATTTTCTTCATGGTGTTTTCCTTTTCAATATAATAACTGAGTATTTGTTAACAAGGTATAGCGATTGCCGTTAATAAATATCTTATATTTTCATTATTTATTCTTGTTTAAGATAATATAAAGCTGATAAAAAGTCAACCTTAATCATCGTAATCCTTCACTAAAAAAGACCGCATAACCCAGCAAAATATCTTCCGGGGAAAGCAGAAAATCCGAATATTAATCCACTCCAGCCAACTTTTTTACCTGAGACTGTCGTCGGGAGTTAAAAAGGCGGATTTTTTACTTGAAAACCAGAAACAGCTATTGACTTTTTGTTAATTTTATATTATTATATATGATAATAAATAATTAAAAAAAAGACATGTATTCATGATTAACAATAATAAACAACTGATTTTAGATTATATATGGCAATATCCCGGAGTGCACAGGAGAAAAATAGCTGAGGTTTTTAATTTCCGTCTTAATCTGGTGACGGATGTGGTAAAAGAGTTGCTCGATGAAAAATGGGTAATCGAAGAAAAAGGGAAAAAAATAACCAGGGGCAGGAGGCCTATCGCGCTTTATGTAAATAAAGCATGGCTGGCTTCGATTGTATTAACCTATGACCGGAAAGAAGTTGTCGGCAGTTTAGTTAACTCTCAAGGCGTTGTTGCAAAAGTAATAAGAGTGAAACAGAAAAGCGGTCAAAGTGCAGATGTCGTCTCAACGCTTTCTGAGGTAATATGCCAGATTCGGAAATCTTTCCGGGGTAAAATCCTTGGAGTCGGAATTGCCGATCCCGGCATGGTTGACCACAAAACAGGCACAATAATCAAATCAAGCTTTTTCCCGGAATGGGAAATATTGCCGCTTAGTAAAATGATTGCGGACAAAGTCGGTTTGCCGGTTATGATTGAGGACCGCACCCGGGTTCTGGCATATGGGGAATATTTGAAAAATCCGGAATGGCGGCAGGATGGGAAAAACCTCTTGTTCCTTGAATACGGAGATTCTCTGGGCTGTACGCTGGTGACGCCTTCAGGAATATTCAGGGGAGCCGGGTTTGCCGGGGAACTTGGTCATGTGGTTTTCGATCCTTCCGGAAAATATTGCCGGTGTGGGGCGCGGGGATGTATTGAAGTTCTTTCCGACAATAGTGCGGTTCTGGAAAAAACCACGGCAAGACTTAAAACGGATACGCTATCCATGCTTAACGGGAAACACACCCTGGCGGTCAGCGATGTCGCCAATGCCTATCTAAATAAAGACCGCTTGGCTCAGAATATCATTAATGAAGTCTGGCATGAATTCGGAATGGCTTTTTCCGTAGCCGTTGCGGTGTTCCATCCCGACAATGTAGTCGTCGTATCGGAGAATGCGACAGTATCGAAATGCATATGCGAATTTTTGAAGTCTGAAATTGAACAAAAACTTCTTCCTGCGTTTGGAGAATCAGTTAAGTTTTCCGGTGGAGCTAATTCTGATTCGGTGGTGCTGTCAGGCGTAGGACTCATGATTTTTGATGAGATGATTATGAATTGTGGTCAGAACATAAAGAACCATACAGGAACTAATTAACAAAGGAAAAATTGAATGGCGGAAAAAATAAAATGGGGCGTGATCGGTTGCGGCGGGATTGCCGCCCGGAGAACCATTCCCGAATTTAAAAAGATGTGCACACATGGAGAATTAGTCGCGGTAATGGATATAAATCCGGAAACCGCGGCAAAAGTGGCGGCGCAGTTTGAAATTCCCCATTACTGTGCAACGGAACAGGAACTTCTGCAACATGACATAAGCGCGGTATATATCGCGACCCCGCAGAATGTGCATTGCGCCCAGGTGGTCAGAGCCGCCGAAGCTGGAAAACATATTCTGTGTGAGAAACCCATGGCAATAACGCTGGTGGAAGTTAAAATTATGGAAAAGGCCATCAGAAAAAATGGTGTAAAATTCATGCTTGGTTTTTGCATGCGAAACAATGTTTATAACAAGAAAGCGCGTGAAATTGTTCATTCTGGAGTACTCGGACAAATCATAATGGGAAGGGCAGAATTAACAGGCTGGTATCCTCTAATAGTAGGCGCGTGGCGTCAGGATATTTCCATAAGCCATGGAGGGGCACTGATTGATATGGGAACACATTGCCTTGATTTGCTGGAATGGATAATGAATGCGAAAATTACAGAGGTCGGAGGATTTCAGGATTTGATGACACATAAATATCCTACGCCCATAGAAGATGCTTCAACGATAGTACTGCGCTTTAGCAATGGTGCGCACGGAATTGTTGACAATTACTTTAATCTTCCTGATGCAACGGCTCAAAATATTTTGGAATTGCATGGCACCCGTGGTTCCATAATTGGTCAGGGAACAATAGGACAAGACTCTACCGGAAAAATGTTCAGCATTATTCAGAAAAAAGAAGTTGGATATGATGCAAATCAAATCCGCAATATTGAGGTTCCCAAAGAAGAGTATGTATTTGAAGGGATAGGACTTTACGGACAGATGCTTGATATTTTCAGTTCCTGCATACTTGAAGACAAAGAATCCCCTATAACACTTGAGGATGGGCGGCATTCGGTTGCGGTTGTAAATGCTATTTACAAAGCGGTAAAAGAAAAAAAAATCGTGAAAGTCAAGGATTAAATATGAGCAATTTGGCATTGAAGGGCGGTAATCCGGTACGAACCGGACCATTTCACGAATGGCCGGTCTGTGACCGCCGGGAAGAAGAAGCCGTTCTCGCGGTATTGAGAAGTAAAAAGTGGTGGCGTTTCGCCTTCGGGCAGGGGGTTAACCTGGCTGAACCGGAAGAAGGAGAACGCAGCCAGGTCGCATGTTTCCAGGAAGAATTTGCCGAATATCACGACTGCCGGTACGGAATTGCCGCGGCCAACGGCACCGGAACCCTTGAAATGGGGATAAGGGCGATGAACCTTGAGGTCGGCGATGAAATTATTGTTCCCGCTTATACTTATGTAGCCAGCGCTACTTCCATACTTCAGAATAACGCTGTTCCGATATTCGTGGATATCGATCCGGATACTTATAACCTCGATCCGGATAAGATCGAAGCGGCGATTACCGCCAGAACCCGTGCAATCATGGTAGTCCATTTCGGCGGCCAGCCGGTAGATTTTGATAAAATACTGCCGCTTGCGGAAAAACATGGTCTGCCGGTGCTGGAAGACGCGGCCCATGCCCACGGTTGCGAATGGAAAGGCCGCAAGGCCGGGTCATTCGGCCTGTTCGGTTCTTTCAGTTTCCAAGCCAGTAAAAACATGACCGCGGGCGAAGGCGGAATTATCTGTTCCAACAATCAGGAAATAGCGGCGGAATGCGATTCCCTGATGTGGGCCGGGCGCAAAACCGGGCGGCCGTGGTATGAATTTCACCGGCTCGGCTGGAATTACCGGATGACTGAAATTCAAGCGGCGATCCTCAGAATACAGCTTCAGCGCCTTGCTGAACAGAATTCCGTAAGGGAAAAAAATGCGCTGTGTCTTTCCGGAAAACTGAAGGAATTTCCGGGCATCAGCCCGTTACGGCACGACCGCCGGGTAACGAATCACGGTTATCATATTTACATGTTCCGCTACAATGAAAAACTTACCGGATTGTCAAGAGATAATTTTATCAGGGCGTTGGCAGCCGAGGGTATTCCCGCATCCGGCGGTTATACATTCCCGCTTTACAAAACCCCGTTGTTCCTGAATAAAAAATTCATTAACGGCTCTTTTCCGCTGGGTACGAAATACCATGAGGACATCGATTACGGAGCATTTGCGGAAAAATGCCCGGTTGCGGAAAAAGCATGTTCAAGCGAAGCGGTATGGCTGCCCCAGAACGTGCTTCTGGGAAATGAAAACGATATGAATGATGTGGTTAGCGCGGTCCAAAAAGTCTTGGAGAATAAAAATGAAATTGAGTAATGGAACAGCTTAAAATGGAAAACAGTTCAACAAACGGCCAATATATTTTAGTCAGGTCAAAACAACCAGAAAACAAATACGGTGCGTTCCTTCAGGAGTTGCTTGTATCAGAAGGTTTCATGGGATTTGAAATCATTGATATTGATATAGAGCCGATACCCCGGTTTAAACCGTGCGATATTATAATTGTTACACGGTGCTATTTGAAAGATGCGGAATTCGCGTTGATTAAAGAGGCAGTAAATCTAGGAGCTTCAGCTGTAATAATTCAGCCTCAAAGCCGTTTTGTAATTCAATCAGGCTGGAAAGCTGAAAACCTGGTTTTTCATCCAGGATATATCAAGATTGATGAAAATTATCCAGGTGCAGGTCTACCTATTCAAACGCATTTGCCAATACCGCTCTATTCAGAAACGGAAAATGCAAAGAATTGGAATATCATTGCCAAGGCATTAGACTGTTCATGGTCGGAAAATGAATATCCAGCCGTTGTATCTTGTAAATATGGGGCCGGCAAATGGGTATTCTTTTTTTATGATCTGCCGCAGGCTGTGGCACGGATTCGTTTTGGGAATCCTGACTTGGCTGGTTATTGTACTGTAGGATTACCATGGCCGCACACATTTGATCTTTTTGCTGGGCATATTGATGAAAGACTAAAACATGTTCCACAATCCGACTTCCATTGTCAAATGCTGGCAAAGATTCTCACGGAAATAAGTCCTTATTTGCTTCCGGGTTTTTGGTATTATGAAAAAATTGAATACACTACGGCATGCATCATCCAAAGCGATGATGACTATTCTAAGCCTGAAGATTTTGAGGATTTGGCTGAAACTGTTGAAAAACATGGCGGATTATCAGGTGCGCAACTGGTAAGGCTGGCATCATCATATGGCTATGGTCATGCTCGCGTTGCTGTTCATGACCAGGCAAAGGGTTATTTTCCAAGAGGATGCTCCGTTATTGACCTGTCGCAATATCCGCGAAATGCTGGAGTTCTTCTTGCCGCAAAAAGCGGTTTACGAAGAAGATGTGCGACAACGCATAACCCAACGCCATTATCGCCATGTAAATATGGAATATAAAGCCAAACGCCAGGCCAGAGAGTTAGCGCAAACAGTAGGATAATTTGTTAAAGTAGAATTAAGTAAATTTTATTTTAAAGCTTATCAACTGATAACTGAAAACACTCTGATTTGCGACGGACAACTAATATCTCCAATTTGTTCAACGGTGCGACTTGCCTCATAGCATTTCCTCTATTTAGTATTTTTAAACAGACTTACTATGATTATTTATGCAAAGATATTTATGTCATCGTTGATCCCTTTCTCAAATTCATTAATTTCATTAACGCCGTGTGCAACTTTTTTTATGAAAAATCAATATAAAATTTGAAGTTTGAGCATGAAGGTGCCATCTTATGGCATAAGTCCTTTAAATTTGGATAGTTACGTCTAAATTTAAATAAGGATTAT
>JAQUOK010000179.1 GCA_028717165.1 Victivallaceae bacterium
TTCTTTGATTTTTTTCTTTTTCAGCGCATCGCCCGCTTTCTGGAGTTCCTCGTACATCTCGACAAACTCATCAGCCATCGCGGAATTTGAAAAATCCTGATTCTGCAATTTGGACAGATCATTGAACGCCGCCTTAAAAAATTTCGCCCAGTCCAGTTCCCGCGCCGCCAGGTTCCCCAGAAGTTTTTCCTCCGCCTCGCTCCAGTCTTCCGGGTCTTTCTTATCGACGGCTTCGGTATCGGCGATAATTTTCTTCTGCTCCTTCATGAATCTTTCCAGATCGGCGCGGACATTATCGAGTTTATCAAAAAACTCCTTCTCCCGTTTTTCTTCCGCCAGCAGTTCCTTTTTTTCTTCCTCGGCATTCTCCTTGACGGCAATCATGCCGAGCAGGGTTCTGATTTCCCGAATAAGAATGCTCTGGGAACGTACCAACGAATTTACTTCCTGTTCCAGTTTCCGTTCCTTCCCGCTCGCGGCAAGCCGGCCGGAAGCGTTTATCAATTCCTCGGCGCTGCCCCCGGCAATTTTCCGGATACGCGCGGCAAAATCCTTTTTCAGTTTGTCCGCTTTGGAAGCGGCCGAAACCAGAATATTTTTAATATCCTTCTGCCGGTCCACCAAATAATATACTTCCCGGCGCCTGATCGTCCCGGCCCTGGCGGAAAGCCAGTTGCGGACTTCCTGCTGTTTTTCCATGGCCTTGAACAGCAGTTCATACATTCCGGAATAAACGGAGGCGCCCACGTTTTCTTTCGCTTTCTTTACCAGGTCAATGACATGTACCGTCAGGTTCGTGTCCGTAGTTCCCGTCTGGCCCGGCATCCGGGAATCGAGTGCCTGCGCCGAAAGTTCCAGCACCGTTCCGGCCGAACATATTTCCGGAGTCAGCTTCAGCATTAAAGCCTCGCGCACTCCGGTCTGCGGCGCCCGCTGATAATTAAACTGCCGGTAAACGCCTTTGCGTCCCTGATTGGCGAGCACCACCCGTAAAGCCTTTATCCCATAATCGTCCCAGGCGCTTATGTAAACCGGAACGGCCTGCCCGATACCAGCCTCAATATTATTCTGCCGGTTCATAAAACGCACTACCGGCGGCATATCTTTTTTCGCGAGGAAAGCGCAATGCCAGATATCCGGATATTTTATGCCGTTCCGGATTATCGCCGCGCCGGCAAGGATGTCCTCCCGCAATTCAAATAAAGCCGGAAGCTTTTGCGTTTTCTTATCTTTCCGCTGAAAAAATTCGGTTCCGTCACCGCTGAAGTTCTCGGCGGTAATACTTATTGCGGAACCTGCCGGGGCCTCAACCGTATTTGTTTTCAGGTCATAGGAAGCGCTTTTTAATCGAGTATATGCCGGAGGCGTGACTTTCAGGACGAATTTTTTGAATTCCGGGGCAGGAACGATTTTTATTTCAAAATCCCGCGACGAATCATTTCCCGAAAAAATCCTGTAAGTCATATTTTCAGCGATATTAGTGATGGTAAATTCCGCTATTCCTTTCCGGTAACGCATCGGATACAAACTGGAAATGCCGGAAACGGTCAAAAGAATTTTAAGATTATTTATTTTTTTATTTCCCCGAAAAGCCTTTGCCCTGACCGGAAGATTCCGCCCGGCAGCAATTTTTATATCGCCCGGCTGCACCTGAAACTGCGTAAAGTTCAGAGACGCCAGCTGCGTCCATGGATTGGCAAAACGCGCCGCGGCGTTAGCGGCGTAATTCCGGAATAAAATCACATAACAGGCCGCAGCAATCAGAGCCGTCAACAATACTTTAGAAAGCCTGCGGCAGGTTCGATTTTTCCATATTCCCGGCAGCTTCAATTTTCCGCAGCGTCGGTCTGCGGAAGCCAGGAACAGGGAACGCAGTTCTTCGGATATAGTTTCATCGGAACGGAAACAAACCGCATTGATCAGGGAATTATCCCGAATGCCGTGCAGTTCCTCAAGCTTCAAAGCCGCCTGTCTGTCGCTGAGCCGCGACCGGTACAGATCCAGTCCCAGTTTCAGCAGCAGGGCAACGTTGCCGATAACGAACACGGCCAGGACAACGAAACGCAAGCGAGAGGAGAAGGAAGTCAGGTTATCCAGGCCGAACAGCGCCGTCAGGGCAAAAAGGTCCATCGCCGCCAGCCGGCATAAAGCGTTGAACAGCGTCCGCCGGTAATTTATCCGTTTTAATTTATTTAAGCTCTGTGATAAATTTGACGCCATTTTGCCGTTCCCCGTTAAGATCAACCGTCAATTCCGCTCCCGGCTTCACCGCTCCCAAAGCCCTTACTAAAAATAATTTCCTTATTTTTTCACCGCCTTGCTGCTTATGCCTTACCATAATATGGCGGCGGTCTATTTTCCATTCATTTCCGGCAAGATGCCATGACCAGACATCCAGATGCCAGATCCAGCCGCCGGGAGTATGTTTATCCGAATGATAATATTTCTCCCGGCGTTTATATACCAGAGTTTTACAGAACTTTTCATTGCCGCTGAGAGCCAGTATCCGGCGCTCGGAGAAAAAATCATCCGCCAGCGGAAATACTTTATTTAATTCAGCCGGGGCGTTATCCGGCAAAGCGCCGCCTTTCCGGTCAGCCGGCGCCGCATCCGAAAGACCGCCCAGAACCTCGGAATCCGTCAAAACGTAAATATCATACTCAGCGTCAAACAGTTCATCGAAGATGATTTTCGAACCTTCGGTTCGGCCGAAACGGACGACTTCGCGCTCGTTGTCCAAAGCGGCGGCGGATTGGATTTTCCCGGCTCCGGCCAGCGTAACGATGATCGGTTTCACCGTAGCCTTCCGGTTATTGAAAGTGATTTTCAGGGGGTAGACCAAATCATCCATTTTTTCTCCGACCTTACCCTTTATCTGCCTGGTCAGGAAAAATTTGCCCGGCCCCTGCCCTTTAAACCTGAACGCCGCGGAAATAATATCGCCCCGGATGACTTTACCGCCGGTCAGAACTATTTCGGTCGTAAAGTTAATGAAAGGATAGTTGCCCTCAAGATACATTTTTTCGACCTTTCCGGCTTCCTTGTAGAGCCACGGACGGTTCATTTTCTGTTCCCGGACTATCTGGGTCAGGATAAGAATATCACTGAGCAGGATTTTCTGCTGGTATTTTTCCCCGGCCGGAGTGATCGTCAGGGGGCGGTTACCCATAAGCGAAAGTTTCCCGGAAATCCGCCTGCCGTCGGACAGTTCGATTTCCGCCTCCTCCCAGCCCGCGGCAGATACAGACAAAACCATAAACAAATTAAAAATAATTGTAACAAAAATTTTCATATTGTCCTTAACCCTTAACCCTTTTAGAATAAATTAAATCTACGTCTCAAATACCAGCCGGCCATCAATAAGATCAAAATCCCGAAATAAAAAAACGGCGTTTCAAATAACGGATACCATTCGCGTTCAGTATCGTTCTTGCGTATTGTGCGCATAATATCACTGAGCAGCTTTTCCCGTTCCGCGCTGTCGTAAATACTGCCCACGGAACAGAATTTCAGAAAATTCTCATCACTGACTTTCAGGTTTCCGCCTTCATTTATTTCCCTGCCGACGTTAATCAGGTGACAGCGTTTGGCAAGCACCCGTCCGCCCAGCCGCGCCGAGGTCTCCAGTATATAACGCCCGGATTTCAGATTGCCGAACTCCGCTTTATAAAAAACGTCCGCCTTTTTCAGGTCTTTCGCCGCCACAGCTTTACTGGAATGCGCCCGGCAAATAACACTTTCCAGTTTAAAATCCGGAGCGTTCAGGGTCTTTTCCGGAAAATCCGCCCTGACGCTGATTTTCAGGCTTTCGTTTTCCGGCAGCATACTCTTGTTCAAGGCGACTTTCAACTGATCATTCTCATTGTTTCCGGCATAATTTATCAGCTGTTCCCAGAATATCCCGAAATTGCGCTGGCGCTGCCTGCCGTTTCCCCATAAATGCAGCGAATTGGTCAGTACAGCAATAACCTTGCCGCTGCCGTAGGGCAAAGCGACAACCAGCGGGTATTTTTCAGCGGCTTCAGCCGATAAAAGGACTTCCGCACCTTTTTTGAGTCCTTCAACCATATTTATCCCGCTCAAAACCGCATCGGTACCGGCGCAGAGTTCGGCGATGCGGTCGGCAAAACGGCTGCGCCGCAGCTTCGCGCCCGGCACTATCCTGAACCGTCCCGGAACAAAAGAAGGTTGCTGCGATTTAACCGGCATAAGCTGCGCCAGAGGCGAAGAAACAGCAAGCTCACCGAAAGATTTTTCACCGCCGAGCATAACCAGTGTCCCGCCGTCGGCAACATACTGCTCCAGGACGCTCTCCTGCTTTGAAGTCAGTAAACCGGACTCCGTCGCGCCCAGGATAAAAACATCGACATTTTTCATGGCGTCCGTTCCGGCCGGTATTCCGCCATTAAATACCGGATTTGTCTGAGTCCCGATCTGAGTGAATTTATCTTTGCGCAGCCGGTAAACGGCGGTAAAGCGGCGACCGCTCACGCGGAACTGGCGGACCAGCGGCCGGAAACTGTTGGTGAGCACCGGAAAATAACAAACGGTATAATTATGCCCGCTCCGGACTTCAATGATTATTTCGCTTTCGTTATTCAGATAACTGGCTTCTTCCGCCAGGCGGTCAAGTTTTATTTTCAAGGTATAAAGGCCGGGCCTGGAAAAACTGTATTTGAACGGCACTTCAAACGTTGCGGACGGTTCCAGCTTCAAAGTTTCTTCCTTCACCGCCTTGCCGTCAACATGAAAACTTATCCGGCTTTCCTTTTTTTCATCATAAGCGCCAAGGCTGACCGGCACATTCAGTTCGAATTCCTCATCGGCATATAAGTTTGCAGGATAAGAAAACTCGTCTATCCGCAAATCCTTCACCCCGGTCAGTTCGGAACCGAATTTAACCGCGAAAACCGGCGCCCCGAACTTGTTGCCCGTAAAACCGGAATAATCCAGCCCGTCGGACAACAGAATCACCGCCGCCGTCCCGGATAAACCGACGTCACGGTTTACGCAGTTGAAAGCCTGTTCCAGGTCCGTACCGCCCTGCCCTCCCGACATTTCCGGGACGCCCCAGTCTTTTACCGGTTCGGTCGCGGTATTGAACACGTAAAAATGTTTGCCGCAGCCGCTGAAATCAACTTTTCTCAGACTTTCCGCAAATTCAAGCGCTTTGCGGTAACGCGTCGCGCCGTCCGGCATATCCCGCGTCGCCATCGAACCGGAATCGTCCAGAAGAACGACGACATTCGAGCGCTGACGGTTCTGCTCACTGATGATCATTCCGGGACAGAACAGCATAATTATCACCATGATTATCACAAGCGCCCTGAGACCGGCGAGTAAATTCTTCTTTCGTTTAGGCAAATCAATTCCATGTTTCAGGGCAAAATACACCATTACCAACGCCGCAAAACCACTTAACAATATTATCCAGACAGGAATAAGGGGATAAAAACTAATCATTTTCCCCTCCCGGTTTGATTGCCTTTTTTACTGCTTTTCTTAACATAGTCTGCTGCGTCCCCAACAGGAACTCAAATCCGAGGAGCAGAAGCATCGCGAGAAGAAACCAGCCGGTCAATTCGCTGCCCTTGCGGAATTTGACTATCTGCGGAACGACTTCACTATTGACGTTCAAAATTGTCAAGGGCGCGTCAAACCATTTACGGATTTCAGATTCCGCGGCAACCGCCGGTTTGCTTTCGTCAGGCGAAGGATTAAATACCGCCGCTTCAAGATCAGCTCCCTCAAAGGTCAAAATTCCCGGCAGCGTGGAACCGGCTTTCGCCTCCTTCCCGAGAGCGCCGCTTTGGCCGCCGGTGCCGGAGAAAACAATTTTTTCACCTTTGAGTCCCACCTGCGCGCCGCAATAAGCGCTGACGCTTTTTTCCTGATTTCCGGCGGCGTAATTTACCAGAGCCACCATCGCTACCGGATATGATTTCAAAGTCGGCCAGTTGGAAAAATCCCGCCGCAGCGAAAAAGCCAGGCTCAACAGTCTGCCTTTACCAGCCGGCTGTTCAAGAATCAATGGACGTCCGGTATCCGTCACGGCAACGGTCTTTGCCGGAGAAGTTTTGAAACCGAACAGTTTACGCCAGCGGACAAGTTTCAACTGCAGCAGGCCATTAAGTTCCCGCAACGGCGGATTGAATTTGACGCCGCGTTCGTCGACCGCCGCAATTCGCCCCATGATTTTCCGGAGACGCAGCCCTGGCTGTCCGGCAAGACGGTCACAATAATATTCCCTGGTCTCCGCTCCCGGCACAGTCAGCAGAATACCGCCGCCGCGGATATAATTTCCCAGAAGCGCCGCCGTCGCCGCAGCCATGGGCTTGTCCAGCGCCAGGCAGACGACATGCTGTTCAGCAAGAATTTCCTTATCCGCCAATCCGACGTCAAGCGTCCGGCAGCGAATACCGTTTAACGCTTTTGCCGATGACGGGCTGAGCGCCAGCCTGAAAAAATAAAACGGATCGGCGTTCCGGTTTCCCTGATTGTATAAGAGCAGAACGTTCAAATTACCGGCAACCGCGAAACTGAACCATGCGCGATTGTCCAGAGGGCTATTCCCGTCGTC
>JAQUOK010000180.1 GCA_028717165.1 Victivallaceae bacterium
ATATGCCCGCGCACCAAAGCAATCGTAATAGTACATTATTCCGGTTATCCCTGCGATATGGACCGGATCATGGCAATTGCCGGGAAACATAAAATAAAAGTGATCGAAGACGTTTCCCATGCGCAGGGGAGCCTTTATAAAGGCAGAATGTGCGGCGCCATCGGCGACATTGCCGGTATCAGCATGATGGGCGGAAAAAGTTTTGCCATCGGCGAAGCCGGCATGATGGCCACCAACAATCAGGAACTTTATGAACGCTGCATCGCTTACGGGCATTACGAAAGGACCTTCGCAAGCAGATATTGTTCAGATCCGAATGCAATATCGAACCGGGAACTTGCAAAATTCGCCGGAGTGCCGCTCGGCGGCTGCAAACACCGGATGAATCAGACCTGTTCGGCGCTGGGGCGGGTGCAGTTGAAATATTATCCGCAGCGCAGCGCGGAAATTCAAAAGGCGATAAATTATTTCTGGGACCGGCTTGAGGGCCTGCCGGGAATCCGGCCGCACCGGCCGGAGAAGAATTCCGGTTCGACCATGGGCGGCTGGTACAATCCTAAGGGATTGTATGTAAAATCCGAACTCGCCGGCTTAAGCTGCCGCGATTTCTGCCGGGCGGTGACGGCGGAAGGATTTCCGTGCGGTTCCGGGGCGAATGCTCCTTTGCATTTGCATCCGGTATTTCATGAAGCCGATATTTTCAACACCGGCAAACCGGCAATGACTGCGTTTGCCCGACGCGACGTGAGACAGGGGAAAGGAAGCCTGCCGGTTTCGGAAAGCATCAATGAAATCGCTTTCGGAATACCGTGGTTCAAGCACTGTGATGAAAAAATAATCGATCAATATGTTGCCGCATTTAAAAAAGTGCTTGATAACTATAAGGATATAACGTCAAGTACAAGTTTTGCCGCTTCGCCGTAAAATAAGACATTTTTGCAAATGCGGAATCCGGCTTTCATGAATTAAAGTGCCTTGTCAGGGCAAGCAACGCCGCTTCCGGCTGCCGCAGCTTGAAGGCGATGGCGATCTGGCGGTGCTCCATATTGGAACGTTCAGCAACCGCAAGTATCTCGGCGGGATCTTTTTTCCGGGGGAAGCCGGGTTCCATGGCTTTGAAAAATCCGGTAACCGCCGTGCTGACTATACCGAGCGTGCGGCATTCCGCCGGCGCCGTTATCGCACGGTGGAATTCCGCTTCAGCGGCGTTATATTCCAAAGTATTGATCCTGCCGGCGCTGATCAGTTCATCCATTTTGTCCACCGCCGCAAAAATATTCGT
Organism: Victivallaceae bacterium; assembly: GCA_028717165.1. Taxonomy (GTDB): domain Bacteria; phylum Verrucomicrobiota; class Lentisphaeria; order Victivallales; family Victivallaceae; genus JAHOYW01. The sequence goes on from JAQUOK010000180.1 coordinate 1,283, forward strand.
GATCTGCTCATCGGAAGCATTGATCACGGCATTGTATATCGAACCGGTTTCCAGGGTTTTGCGCAGTTCCAGCAATTCGGCAAGATGCCGTTTATCAAAATAAGAGATATGTTCCAATACCTGTTCCAGAACGGCGGGAAAATCCCCCTCGCCTATCCTGAAACCGCTGCCGCGCCGGGAAGTTATAATCCCGATCCCTTTCAGGTAGCTGCACGCCTCGCGCAGGCTGACCCGCGAAACATTGAAAATTTCGCGCATTTTGTCCTCCGTAGGCAGGAAATCGCCGGCCTTCAGATTATTTGCGCGGATATGGTCCAGAATATCATGAACCAGTTGTTGTGTTAAAGTATTTTTTTTCATGCCGGTGAATTTACCACAGAAACCCCCGGAAGGCAAATATCTTTCCTTTTTTGTTATTCCCGGTATTGAAATATTGCGCCCCGGACTTATAATCTTTTAAATGCCGATTTAACCGAGTTGGCAGAACCAGTCAATAAAAAAACAGGTATTTATCATGAAAGTTCTGATAGGAACAGATCTCGAAGGCGTAGCGGGAGTCGTCTCGTTCGAACAGCAAACCTACGATAACGCCAAATATTATGAAGCGGCCAAAAAATTACTGACTGCGGAAGTAAATGCCGCCGTCGAAGGCCTTCTCGAAGCCGGGGCGGATGATATCCTTGTTTCCGACGGCCACGGCTGCGGAGGCATACATTTTGAATCACTGCATCCTGAAGCTAAACTTCTTCACGGGCGGCCCGTTCCGTCACAGGATATCAAACGCAAAGTTTATGCTTCCTGTGACGTTACCATTATGATCGGACAGCATGCCATGGCCGGAGTGCAGACCGGAGACCTGAACCATACCCAGTCTTCCCTTAAAATCGATTATTATAAACTCAACGGCAGGATGATCGGAGAAATAGCGCAATGGGCGCTGATGAACGGCGCTTTCGGAACTCCCCTGATCTTTCTTTCCGGCGACGAAGCGGCATGCCGGGAAGTCGAGGAACTTATCCCCGGCATTGAAACCGCCGCCGTAAAACAGGGGCTGGGACGAAACAGCGCAATCTCGCTGTCAGCACAGGCCGCCGCCGAAAAAATCCGCAAGGGCGCAGCGGCAGCGTTAAGGAAACACCTTGCTTCTCCGGTAAAACCGTTCAGCATGGAAGGCCCGTTTGTCCTGGAAAAACGTTTCTTCCATACGGATTCGGCCGACGTTTTCGATTCCAACCCGCGTTATAAGCGGATCGATTCTCAAACCGTACAAATTTCTTCCGATAACATTCTTGATATCATTTACGCTTAAATAATATAAGGACATGCCAAATGTTTATTGACATCCACGTACATTTCCGTAGTATTCCCGGATTCCCGCGCCATGGGAAACAGGCATACGCCACCCCTGAACAGTTAATTGAACGTTATGACAAACTGGGAATTGAAAAAGCGGTCGTACTGCCGGGCGTTTCTCCCGAATGCGCTTACGTCCCGCAGTCCAATGAGGAAGTAATCAAAGTAGCCCGTGAAACCGGGCGTTTTATCCCGTTCTGCAATATTGATCCGCGCGCCATCAGCAATTCGCACCTGGCCCCGCTCGGCGATATTCTCAGGTATTACCGCGACCAGGGCTGCAAAGGCATCGGGGAAGTAACCGCCAATCTGCCGTTTCTCGACCCGAAAGTGCAGAATCTGTTCAAGCATGTCGAAGCAACCGGACTGGCGCTGACGTTTCATATAGCCGCGCGGTTTGAGCGGATATACGGGCTCTATGACGACCCCGGACTTCCGCAACTGGAAGAAAGTCTGAAACGTTTCCCGAAACTCAAATTTTTCGGACATTCCCAAACTTTCTGGGCGGAAATGGCACCGCTGAAAAATGAATTCGACCGCTTCGGCTACCCCGATTATCCGATTCCGGAAGAAGGAGTCGTTCCCAAACTTATGCGCAAATACCCCAATCTCTACGGCGATCTCTCCGCGGGCAGCGGCTGCAATGCCCTGAAGCGCGACCGGGCTTACGCCGTCAAATTCATGAATGAATTCCAGGACCGGTTGATGTTCGGAACCGACATCTGCGCGCCCGACACTCCCACCCCCCTGGTTGATTTTATGCTTGACCTGCGTGACAGCGGCGATATCAGCAAAACGGTTTTCAATAAAATCGCCAGAGAAAACGCCGTAAGGCTGTTGGAACTGTAATCGAAACCCAATAGACGTATCACGTATTACGTGCTATGTGTTACGAGATAAACACTGATAAAATCGGGAAAGGTGTAGCCGCCCCTGTTCCCAGGGGCGTAGTTGCGGGAAGCACGGCTGGAGACAGCCGTGGCTGCATCTTACCTCTAATTTTCTTGCAGGATTAAGAGTTGCCATGCGAAAATATGAATATATTTTTAACAGCGTTAACAGCGCTGTTTATTCCAAACCCGTTACCGTCCTGGTGCTGGAACCGGATAAGCTGAATGAAAATACCGGCATCATGCTGTTTACCCACGGCTGGGGCGGGAACCGCTTTCAGCATCAGGATAAGATGGAATATTCCGTTGACCGGCACAACCTGGTCTGCATTTCGGCGGAATACCGGATGAGCGGCTACGATTTCAATCCGGTAACCGGACTCGGCTCATACCGGCCTTACGACGCAAGTTTCTACCAGGCTTTCGATGTCCTTAACGCCCTCCGGGAGATTGCCCGGCTGTATCCCGCAATCAACCGGCGGCGTTTTTATCATTACGGCGGCAGCCAGGGCGGCCATATAGCGCTTCTAAGTGCTGTTTTCGCACCGAATACCTTCGCTTTTATCTATGCTTCGTCGGCCCTCGTCGAAATCACTCCGGACATCCGCGAGTGGACAGGCCGTGAGTTTATGGATTTTGAACTGGATATCCGTAACGTTCCCGCACATGCCGGCATGATTAAATGCCCGCTGCTGCTGGAACACGGCACCGCCGACAAAACCGTCCCCTGCGACCACGCTCGCAGGCTGGAAAAGAAACTTACGGCGCTCGGCAAGAAATTCGATATGTGTTATTACGAAGGAGGAAGCCACTGCCTGGAACCAACGATAAGCAAAATAAACGCCTTCACCCAACGCGCCGAAACGTCCATGAAAACAGCCCTGAACCCGGAAACCGACGATTTCAGCGCCGGAAATAAAATCTCAATCGACTGCGGCGCTAAAACTTTGCTTATCGACTGGTCGCAAAAAACTGATTCCGTCGATCTGTTCAAGTGGCAAAGTTAGCAGTTCAACTTTCGCTGCAGTCTTCCTTAGATTATATCGGCTGTCCCCAGCCGTGTTACACGAATGCCGGTCTGATGACCGGCGCTCCCATGAGTAGCTTTTCCTGCACTTTTATGCCGCAGGGTATAGCGGTGCATAGTCAAAAATGCGAAATACAGTATATATACCAATATATACCAATATGATTTTTTATCCTCTGAAAATCCCAGTCCCGGCAAATTGCCTGAATTACAAGATATTGAAAACAAGGAAGATAAGATTTTATCCCCGCCATTGTGTCTTTTTGAAAAAAACGGTAATTTTTTATTTTTTCGGCTGGTAATTTCAGACAGCGCTTCTATATTAACTCTCACCGGATCAGCTATGGATTTTCGGATTGCAAGTAAACCAAACATATTTTTATAGCAACATCAGATAAGGAGCTCAAATGAGAAAGACCGGCTTACTGTCAGTATTTTGTCTGGCATTAGGGGGACTGTTTGCCTCCATGCCCGCCCAGGCCGGGTATATCGAGGAAAAAGACGGAAAGACTATAATCCATGTAAAATTATGGACTTTGCCGGACCCGGGCGACCCTGCTCCTAACGCGCGCGCCGATGTCGAAGTAGTAAGACAGTTCAGGAAAGATTTTCCGAAAATATTTGCCCAAAAATATCGTGAAAAATACAAAGCCGATCCGAAAAAATACGGGAACTACAACTGGGACAATGTGGAAGTAGTTCTCGAAAAATTCTCCGGCATCACGGTTACCGGGGTAGAAAGCGATCTGCTGGCAATAGCCGGCGACACGGCAGCGGATATCCTGTACATCAACTTCCGTAAATCCGATAATTACATCCGCAACGGTTTTATCCAGCCGCTCGACAGATATTACGCAGAACTGACTCCGAAACAGATAAGCCAGCGTGTCCATAAAAAGATCATGCCGGTCTGTCACCGCAAAGGTCCGGATGGGAAAATGCACTGGTGGACAATGCCTTACGGCGGCCTTCTGGGTAAAGTGCTGCTTTATCGCAAAGATTTATTTGACGAATATAAAGTCGATCCTCCGACCAAAAAATGGACTTGGGATGACTTTTATAACGCCTGCCGGAAATTGACCGATCCCGCCAACGGCAGATATGGTCTCCTTCTCGGGCGCGGCTTCCATGAATCCTGGTTCTGGATAACTTTTCTGTGGTCGGCAGGCGGCGAAATAATGGCCTATAACCCGGAAAAAGACTCATGGTTATGTACATTTGATTCCGATGCCGCGGTTAAGGCATTGGATTTTTATATTCGCCTGTCGGCTGAAGAATGGACTGACAAAAACGGCCAGAAAAGACGGGGCTATGCCTACAAGGAAGCTACCGAAGCTACCGAAAAATGGGATCGCGGCGAAATCGCGATGAGGTTTGCCTATATTGAGGAAACCCTCCTGTCAACCATCCAGCCGGAAGTAACGGGAATGGCTCCGGTTCCGCTTGGTCCCGGTAACAACCGCGGCGGCGAATTGAATTCCAGGATGTTCGGGCTTTATGCCCAGATAAAAAGCCCGATTGTCTGTGACGCCGCCTGGGAATATATGTTTTATTATGACAGTATGCCGGCTCAGCGGCTTCGCACTAAAATCATGGTGGAAGGCGGCATGGGTAAATTCATCAATCCCAAATACCTCAAAATGTTCGGATACCCCGAAATCCTGAAGCTGGTGCCGAAGGGCTGGGAAGAAACTTTCGAAATCGCAATCGCAAGCGGTCAGCCCGAACCTTATGGTCAAAACAGCAATTTTGCTTACGATGAAATGACCAAACCTATACAGTTGGCGGAAGAAATGGAAGTCAATCATAAACTTGCTCCCTTAGGAAGCGAAGAGCGGGAACGCCAGCTCAAAAAAATACTGCAGGACGCCTGCGCCTATGCCAACGAAATTATGATCGGCAAAATATCTCCCCGGGAAATGCTGTGGCGCCGAATTTCGGCCTGGGCGCTGTTTGTGGGCATACTCGTTGCATTCTTTTTCGTATTCCGCAGGATATTTGTCATATTTTCTCCGCCGAAAGACGACGGCGTCCGGCAAGGGTCAGATC
>JAQUOK010000181.1 GCA_028717165.1 Victivallaceae bacterium
ACCATAAAACGCTTCATCAAATAACAGTGAGTTGATGCGGATGTATTCCGGCCGGTTTTCCCGTTCAAACAAAAAATAAGCTATCATCATAACCAGCAAATAATTAGGTACGGCCTGTTCACCGCCGGAGCCGACGCTTTTTACCCTGCTTGAAATAACCGTTCCGTCATGCCCCTTGGCGCCGACTCGAATATTGTACTGGTACCAATTGCGGTAGTCAAGCATTTCTGGAATTCGCCCTGGCACGGTATTCCGGATTTCCTCAGAGTTAGCCTCAAAGAAAAAACGTAATTCATCAATCTCTTCCTGGTCATATACAGAAAGATTTTTTAGCATTTTCACCAGGCGGTCATATTGCGGATGCGCTTTTATCTGGATACTGTAAATGCTGTCTCCGAATTCCCTCAACGCGAGTTTACAGTTAATTTTCCTGGTCATATCTTCCAACATGAAAATACGTTTTTGTAAAGCGCCTTTGAGTTCAGCCATCACAATCTGCTTAAACATTTCACTCGTATTTTCATTAATTATCTGCCTTTGCTGTTCAAGGTCGTTTTTATATGAATTTTCCAACTCAACGGCATTACGGTTATCGCGGGTAAATACCTGATTAAGCTCTTCGTCAAAGCGCAGTCCGAACTCTTTGCCGGGAATTTCCTGGATCTTGGTTCTTATAACGGCTTGCGCTGTTAAAATATTGCCAGATTGAGCCTCTAATTTTTTCTGCGCCTCATCATTATTATTAATATGTTCGGCGGCAATTATCTGTTCGATTTCGCGCATGGGCTCATTAAGCTGGTATTCCGCTTTCAATTCAGCAATAAGAAGCTGTTTCCGATTTTGACAGGCGCTTATCTCGCCCTTTTTGTCTGATAGTTCCGTCTCTAATTGCTCTATCCTGCGTTTGCAACTGCCAATATTCTGATCAATCCGGCTTATATCCTTTTCCTGTTGCTTGAGCTCTTTGTTGAGGTCTGCAAGTTGTTTTTTCAGATCATGGACATCTATTTCAGCAATCTGTCTACGCAGCGTTTTAAGTTCATCCTGTAAAGCGGATACGTTTTGTTCCAGGCCGTCAAATTGTGTCTGGTTATAATTAATCTTTTCCTGACGGGTTTCCTTTTCTCTTTCCAGTTTCATAATAGAAGCATGTAACTTAAATATACTGTCGCATTTCTCATTGAAGAATTTATCAAAGCGCGTCAAGGCGGTAAGCTCGGAAGTTTTCGCCGTTAAAAACTTTTCAGAATTTTTAACCTCAACAAGCTCATCCCTTACCGCACGTTCAGCATCCGCTACCAGACGCTGGTGTTCTTTTATTCTGGCGTCTTCGCCAATCAGCTTTGCCTGCCTCCCTGACAACGGCATCAGGGAACTGCGAAAAGCAACGAAATCGCAATCATGCTTCTTCCCTAATTCGGGCGGGGTATCTGAATCGAGTTCGACGGCCAGTATATCGAGGAATCTGCCGTCTTTGCCTGAATCAAAAAAACGGTTAAGCCATTCTTTTGTTGCCGGATTCACCGTTTTGGAATTGATGTTCCGTTTAGCCAGTCGCAAATCGTTTAATTCTTCAAAAACAATTACTTCCGCTGTGGTATAGGAGTCTTCTTCCGCCACAACGGTCGCGAGAATTCTATCCCCGATGAATTCCTCTATTGCGTTTTTCGTATTATCATCCACTTCAGGCCGCCAATGCAGTTTCAAATAAAGCGGTGTCCAGTCAAGCTGGGCATTATCAAGCTCTTTCCGCAAGCTGCCATAACCGGCAATGTCCGGTTCCGCTTCGCTCGTGGCTTTCAGTTCATCTAATTCTTTCTGGCGCTCATCAAATCTTTTCTTTGCCGCGTCCAATTGGCGCTGACTGGCCTCCCGCTCAAGATTGAGAGCTGTTTTTTGGCGATCAATACTATTTGAAAATAAATTGAGCTCTTCCCGGGAAATTTCCTGATGGGGTTTATCATGCGTCGCAATCAGGTTAAGGTTCTCCAGGGTTTCACGGATATTCAATTGGCGGAACTTGTCGATTCCATCAGTGAGTTTAACCGCAAGACTTTTGATTTCCAAAACAAAGTTATCGATAAGTTTTACTTGCTCTTCGGCATCACTATTCTGTTCGTTTTTTAATCTATCAAGAGTCTTGCCAAGTTGCTCCTTATGCTGGTTGTCGGAAGACAATTTATCCGCGGCCTGTTTTTCCTGTCTCAGCAATCCTGAAGCATCCTTATTTTCCAGATTTTTCAGCCGATGCTCCAGAGATTGCTTTTGCCGTTTTTTCGCGGCGAGTTGCTCTTCCGTTTTTTCCAGATTTTTTGATTCGTCATCTATCAGTCTTTCCTTTATTGCGCAATCTTCCGTCAACTTGTTTTCAGCAATATGTTCCGCCAACGCGGAATATAACACTTTGGCGCGTTTGGCTTTTGATATTTCTTTCAGTTGTTCAGTTATTGCGCGAATATACGAATATTTATCTTCGAGCCCCCGGAGAGCGTTTTGCGATTCATTGAGGTTCTGCATGCTTCTTTGCAAGCGTTCAAAAACTTCTATTTCAGGATCAGGCAGCAATTGCTTGAAAAGCTGCTGGTAATTGTTTCCGGTATGCGAACAGAGTTCCCTGTAAGCCTTGCAAAGAGATAGGAAATGACAATAATCTTTATACTGATCGGAACCTGCGAAAAAACGTCTTGCCAGAGCATTGCCATATGCTTCCGGAGAACGGTAATATCCCTGCATATTCTTACTGTCAAGGCTTTTTCTGAACTCATCCCGCGGCAACGCATAATCCAATTCATTTTCATCTTTTCCCAGTAAAGGAACATCTTCAAGCGGCACATCGATGATAAACCCCCATTTCATTACCGGAGCGTTAACGGCAGTTAAGGAAAAGCCCATACCAATACTCACCGAACCGCCGGTTTTGCCTTGTAATTCCAAAGCAACGTAAGTTACCCTCCCGTCAGGATATTTGTATCCCGTGTCAACATTATAACAGCTTATTACCTCATTGATTCTCCGGCCTTCTTTTTTGTTGCCGCCAAACCTGGCCGCGGCATTTAATTCCACCTGATCGCCTGCAGTAAGGGCGTAATGCACCGCGTCAAGAACAGTCGTTTTACCGGAACCGTTGTCTCCCAAAAGGAAGAGGTGCCCGCTTTCCGTTATCGGTATGGTTACATTGGAAATGTTATGAAAATTAACCAGCCTGATACGGCGGATATAATAAACTCCTTTAGAAACTGCCATCTTCTTCTCCTTCTTCAAAAATATCTTCACCCTCAATAATATCCGCCGCACTTGCGGAAGATTCCCAGGCGCCTTCTTTTATGCTCTGCTCAAGGGCTTCTGAATTATAATAATGAAGAGCCGGAAGTGCTTCGTAGATATAACGGTCATGACTGATTCTTTCTCCATCCGGGCGCTTCAGTTCATACAAAAAACGATAGTTACAAAGTTTCGGCATCAATTCACGTAAAATATTCTTCCGTATATATTCGGCATCCCTTAGTTCCTCTCGTTCGGGAAAGAGTTCACAAAAACGCTGACGCTGAAATTCGAGCAGTTCGCCAAATCTGAAATGCGGATTTTCCCGGTCACCGACGGTCATATTATTCTGGTCAAGCAACTTCTCGTAAAACTCCAGCATCAACATAAAAGCAATATATTCATCCCGGCCTTTCAGTTGAAACATAACAAGTCTGTTTTCACGACAATTGTTGTATATTTTGTCCTTAAACAGCCTTGCGCATTTGTCATTGGTAATCAGTTCCCAGTTGAAACAGACCCTGAAAAATTCAGCGAATACGGACTCGTGCTGCCGCAGAAAATAAAAAATATTTTCGTTGTCGGTACAATAAAAATACGCGGACTCGGTCAATACATTAAGTACTGTTTGCACATCTTCCTTGTAACGTTCTAAAAATTGGATAAATTCTTTATTCATTTTTCTGTTTCTCCAAAAATATCGCCGGAACTTCCAGGCAATGTTCTTTATCCTCTATGAAAACCGTTCCGCCGCCTTCTTCGGGTTTAACCATATAACCGATTTTGTTCAGCATTCTGCCCTCGCCCAGCAAACCATATTTGACAAGTTGCATAAATGAGTAAAAATCTTCGATTCCACTATAATCCGCATCCTCGATGCTGCGAGAATCACCAATAGGCATTTGGGGATATTTCCTTTCGATCCATCTGCGCAGTTCATGAAGTTTTACTTCGTCGAGCGTTTGTGGAATCTTGCCGTCGTGACACCGTTTTTTGATATGGACACGCGGCGGCCGGCGTTTTTGTCTTTCACTGTAGAGAGGCATTTCCGGCTCCGCCCTGATAGACGCGTTCCAGTAATTCGGGTCGAACGGAAAAAATGCCGGACGAAGCAGATCGAAAAGGAAATCAACAGGCCTGGCATCCGGCGGCAACGAGGCAAGCTCCTTTATGCGCCTGTCCAGAAATTCAAGGCGCTTGGCTTTTCGTTCCACTTCCTGAAGATAAGCGCTGAACTTGCCGAGAACTTTTATCGCGGAATCATTCACCCGCCCGCATAAAATATCTATATTACCCTGCCGTTTGTAGTAATCACGCAATCTGGATATTATTGTTTGCGGTTCTTCAGAACGTCTTCCGCGACGCATGAAAGACGGAATTTTTTCCAGTTGGCGCTCATAAAGCCTTACACATTTTTTCAGTCCGTTTTGCGTATCTTCTGAAATAACCTTCTCCAATTCGGAGTTTATTTTTCGGCGCAAAAGAGAAACCCGGCGCAGATACGATTCTATATACACGCCAAGTTCAGCCACAATTTCTTTTGCCCGGGAGAAATTATAGTTTTCGAGAAGGAACTCCCCCAAGGTCGCTGAGATTTCGCTCAACCGTCGACTTATCTTTGCGGTTCCCTCATCCGCATGATGCAAATAAAAGATCACACTTGAGCTGCATTCCGCCGCTTTTTCTTCCGCCTCTTCCTGCAAGGCGTTATCCAGTTTCTTCAGCTCAACACCAATGTCTTTCAGCCTTGATAAAACAAATTCCAGCAAGTTTTCCGTATCATCAGGAGCGGGCATAAAATCCGCATGAAGCCGCTCCTCAAGCCAAAGCAGAAAAGCGATAGTGTCATCCGTCAACCTGAAACGATATCGATCCCGGCGCGAATCCTTGTAGCCGCGCAAACGCTCTTTTTCAAGCCTGCGATCAACAAGTTTCCAGTTATAAAGTTGGGTCATTTGCCGGTCGAATTCATCACGCAAATATTTTCTGTTGTTTTCACGAACGGATTCTATTGCGGGGATTACCGCCTCAAAAATATTCTCATATAAAGGTTCCTGCTCATATTCGCGGCGAAAAAGAAGCATCCGGTAAAGAATCTGTATATACTCTGAAGAACTTTCCGAAAAAAACATAGCGCCGACATTACGGTTTCGCCTGTTGGTCAAAGCTCCGGCAGTTCCCCTGTCAAATTCCGCCAGCGGATTTAAGCCTAAAAGATTTACTATTTCCTCTTTACTATACATTTTTGCAATCTTATCTTAAGAAATATATTTTATAATCGCATCTATATTTTTACAGAATGTCTTTAGATATTCCTCGCCGTTTGATGAATCAGGAGCGGCAATCATGCTTCCCAGTCCCGCATGTTCAAGTCTGGGAACAATTTCCTCCCGCATGAGACTGCGCAGTTCCGCAGACTGCGCCAAGACGGACAATGATAGAAAATTATTGGAATTCAGCTTTTCCCATATCAGTTCAAGACTCCTGAAAAGAGGCGGCCAGCAAAGCCATTCTATTTTTTTATCACTGTTTTTCAGCAGAATATCAAGCCAGGGCTTGCCGTCAAAACGGTAAAATCGTCCCCGCTTGGCTTCCGGAAAATACAACAAACCTGAATGTCCCATTTCAAACAAAACATCCTGAATTGAACGCCATGAATAATATGTTCCTGAGGCAATTTCGCTTATAGAACCTTTTCCGTTCAAAAACAAATATAACAAAGTTTCGCTTCTGGCGCCTATTCCCAGCAGAGAGCGAATTTGCAGCAGAAGAGTTTCCGGTGTTCCAGGCGGAAAAGCGATTGAACGTTCACGATTTTTTACGGGAGGACGAAGGTAACCGTATTTCCGAAATATTAAATCTTCTTCATTGGAAAGCGGCATTTCATTACCATTTTTCAAGAAAAATAAATTGCGGCAATCAGTATCAGCAGCCAACTGGCGCTTTTGCGCATCTGCAAGGCGGCGCCATTTCTGCGTCGGATTCTTTTGCGCCATGTGCGCGGCAACAGCTCCCAGTATATCCCCGGATGAAAAATTTTCTTTACTTAAAACGGCACGGAGCCTTTGGATGCTGATAAACCGCTCATTTTTTGCCAGCCAGTCAAGGATTTCATCAAAAAGCCGTGCGTCGTACCGGCACATTGAGCAACTGAAAGTCAGCAATGCTTCCGGGTCTGTAACATAATGTTTCCGGGCTTCTCCGTAACCGGACACGCCAAGCCCGGACCATTGCGTCCAAAGCAAATCCAATATTGAATCCAGAAAATATGTTTTATATTTTTCCAGCGACATTTCCATATCCAAGTTTAATTAATAGTTCTTTAAGCA
>JAQUOK010000182.1 GCA_028717165.1 Victivallaceae bacterium
TCTTCGAATATTGCCTGAAAAAGCGGCGTCTGGCGCGGCACGAAAAACTGTTTGCCGGAGAGAGCGTTGCCGCCTGTATTTTTGCTGAGGACTGCGGTTTCCTTTGCGGTCAGACGGAACAGCGGGGAACTTTCTTTGTTTATGACGTTCGGCGGAAAATGCTCTCGGAAATGGAAAGCTTTGCGGCAAAAGTAAAATCCCGGGCGATGATCGCAGGCCGGGACCGGCAAATATATTGTTCACTGGAAGAGGAAAATTATATTTATTCATATTGTCCGCGACAGAAAACGCTTTTGCCGACCGGTCTGCAGCTACCCTGCGTCAAGGGCCGAAGATATTTGAACGGGATCGATTCCCTGGTAATGACCGGTGGCGGAATAATTTACGGCGGCACGCTTGCCGACGGTCTGCTGTTTCGTTTTGATCCTGAAAAGAATGAAATTGTCAATTTGGGGAAAATCGCCTCGGAAGGAAGGATAAGCGCCGTGACGTTACAGGGGAATAAAATATACGGGGTTGCGGGCGACTATAATCCGCAACACCTGTTTTCTTACGATATACAGAAAGGCGGGTTTGAGGACACCGGTTTGCTGATGGCGGATCCCTATACGCATGTTTCCGAAAGTGGAAGCTGGAAAGATTTTTGGAAGGGATATAAATTTTCCAGTATGACGACCGGTAATGACGGGAAAATATATCTGGGTGAATACAGCCGACTTCCCAAGATTGTGATTTATGAACCGGGGAAAACAGAACTCTGAACAGCATATTGGGGCAGGCTTATCCAAACCGATGGCGGGCAGAAAATCTTTCCGGCGTTTTTCCTTTGACAGTTGAAAATATGACGCTAGATTATATTCCAGTAAGCGGGATATAGCAACAAAGGAGAAAAAATGCCGGGAAAAACAGAATTATTAAAATGGGTCTGGGCTGGAACAATCATTGTTTTTGCCGTGGGGCTTGTCGCTATAACCTTTATCAAAGAATTATCGCCGACATATTGTTTTGATAATTATTACCAGCTTTTCGTGATCCTGATGCTGCTGGCTTTCTTCGCGGAATATATCGATTCTTCATTGGGAATGGGGTACGGAACTACCCTTACCCCTTTACTGATTATCGTCGGCTTCCAGCCGCTTCAGGTGGTCACCGCCCTTTTGTTTTCCGAATTCATCTCCGGAATTACCGCCGGTATTCTCCACCATAAAGCCGATAACGTGGATTTCATCAGGGACACCAAATCAAGAAAAGTAATGCTGCTGATGGCGTCCTGCTCAATCGCGGGAACCTTGCTGGCGGTTACCGTCGCGTTGAACCTGCCGAAGTTTTATGTCCGGCTTTACATCGGTTTAATGATCCTGGCGATCGGCGTTTTCCTCATACTTAAAAGCCGCACGAACTACCTGTTCAGCTGGAAAAGAATAACTGTCATCGGCCTGCTTGCCGCTTTCAACAAAGGCATATCCGGGGGCGGATACGGGCCTTTACTCACCAGCGGGCAGCTTCTTTCCGGAATTAAGGAGAAAAACGCCGTGGCAATCACTTCAATGGCCGAGGGGCTTGTATGTTTTGTGGCGGTCATCATTTATTTACTCAGCGGAACTGAGTTCGACTGGAAACTGACCATACCTTTAACGCTGGGGGCCTTTATCTCAGTACCCGGGGCGGTTTTGACCGTGAAAATAATTCCGGCGAATTTCATCAGGGGCCAAATAGCGTATGTAACGCTTTTTCTGGGCATACTGATGGTTGCCAAAACAATCCTCCTTTAGGGGAGTCCTCAAAAATAACCTTTACATTCCTCATGGAATTTCCCGGTTAATATGTCGGTTTGCCGTTTTCAAGATAACCGAATAATTTCATAAGTTCCGAATGGCAATTTATCAATGCGTCAACCTGGGACGCATTCAGGTGATTATGCCAGTCCCCAACTTTGCCTTTACGGAAAAACAATTCCGCTTTGGGGGATTTTTCCTTGAAGCCGTTTCGAATCTCCTGTTTTTGTAAAACGTCGAAACTGCTTTTTCTTATGGCGTCTTTTATTTCTTCCCCGCTTTTATCAAGCCCGATAAATTCAACGGCTTTGCGGAAAGTGTTAAATGTGTCGAATTTCATATCTTCGTAGCGGACAACCAGAACTCTGACCGGAGAATCTATCCAGCTTCGCACATGCCCGCTCCAGGTAAGCAGAATCTGCCTTAACTGGGCAGGCAATGTGTGTTGGCTTGCCGCCAGGGCGAATTGCGGATTGTTCATATTGGCAATGGACTTGTCGATACTGCAGGCGAAGTGGTTCGCCGCAGAAACCGCGACATCCATGGGATTACGTAAAAAATAGAGGGCGCAGAAAGCAATTTCAGGCGGAAATATCCACTCGCCGTTAAGATTTTTCGTAAACGCGTCATGAATTTTATGCCAGGTTTTTTCCCCGGGGGCGGTTTCAAAGGCAATACTCCTGTAAAACTCAGGACGCATAAGGTCTATTTCGTCATGGGAAAAACTGGATGACTCGACCCCAAGCGCGTTTTCAAACATAGTTCTGCAACTCGCGATGGGAGTAGAATGCAGAGAGTTGATATCAGCTTCCGCATTCTTGCCTGCAAGCAGATTGGAAAGAAAGATCCGGAACCAGGTATTGCCGGATTTAGGATATGAGGCAAGCCATATTATATTCCTGTTTTCCGATTCGCGGTCTGAAAAGTTCATTATTCTGAATTGCTTCTCCGTCTTATTTCAGCATATCCGTTTCAAGGCAATCTATCAACTCCTGAAAATATCCGGTCCGCGGCCGGACAACGGATTTTATTTCCGTATTCGCCAGGAGGGACATTATTGTACTGAAATATGTTTTCTGCCGGTTAAGCCCGTTTATAAACTTTTTCCGGTAAGCGTGTTTTTTTACCCGATTGAATTTTTCCTTCCCTTTCAGGGGGGCGGACAGTTCGATGCTTTCTTTATTGTGAACATTAAGAATATATATTTTATATACGGAATAATGTTTCCGGGGCGGTTTCCGGTTAACAGGGAAAAAATATTTTTCCAGACTGCTGCGAATCGGCGTCAGACCGGCACTTGATTTGTCGAGCATGGCAAGCGCACTTTTCCAGAGTTTCAGATCCCCGTGTGAAGCAAGCAGAACGGGATTTCCGTCAAGCATGCGGAGCGCACCGATGTCATCGCATATGAATTGATAACCGCGATTGATCAAGGCGGCCGTAATCGTTGATTTCCCGCTGCCGGAAGCCCCGATGAAAAGGACGGCGCCTTTTTCCGTCGCGACCGCACTGCCGTGAAGCGGGGTCAGCCCGCGCTGGTAAAGCGAGGCTCCCATACAGGCACCGTAAAGAAACGGCAGAATTTCCTTTGAATCGATTGCGGAATTGTGTTTAACGGTAATCCGGTTGCCGTTTTCGATCCTGAAGCGGCCTAAATTAGGCAGTTCCATTTCAAGCAGGTTTTCGGCCATTTTACAGGAATAACGCCTGATGTCGGTTTCCGGGTCCGGATTTCTTTCTATTCGGATATTTATGTCATTTTCGCCGCATTCACCGGCAATGGCCGGCGAACTGTGTTCTATCAGGTTAAATCCGAACAGATTATTCCTGCTTATCAGTCTTGCCAGATTTTCCTGCATTTTTGCAACAAGCTCCTTATCCGGATGAATTTTATAATATACGGCAAGATTTCCGCTTGTCAATCGGGGACCGGCGCAAGTGCCGGAAAAATCGGTTTGTCAGGTATTCAAACCTGCTTGACATTATTGCGGGAGCAGGTATGTTAGAAAAAAGAAATCCTGATATTAGAGGAAATAATCCGGCAATATGACTGACTGCCACATATCGCACCTGAAACAGCTCGAAGCGGAATCCATCCATATCATCCGGGAAGTGGCGGCGGAGTTTCAAAATCCGGTGATGCTGTATTCGACCGGCAAGGACTCCTCGGTAATGCTCCGGCTGGCGCAGAAGGCGTTTTATCCGGCAAAAATCCCGTTCCCGCTGATGCATATCGATACCAACTGGAAATTCAGGGAAATGATCGCCTTCAGGGAAAAAACCGCCCGGGAAGCCGGTTTCGAACTGAAGGTATATATAAATCCGGACGGCATCCGGGACGGCATCAATCCGTTCGACCACGGGTCCGAACTGCATACCCGGATAATGAAAACCGAAGCGCTGAAGAAAGCGCTTGATCTCTACGGTTTCGATGCGGCTTTCGGCGGCGCACGGCGGGACGAGGAGCGCTCCAGGGCCAAAGAAAGGGTTTTCAGTTTCCGGGACCGCTATCATCAGTGGGACCCCAAAAACCAGCGCCCGGAATTATGGAATCTCTATAACTGCAAAATCCGGCGGGGGGAGTCGATCCGGATATTTCCCTTATCCGACTGGACCGAACTTGACATATGGCATTATATAAAGATCGAGAACATACCGGTGGTCTCGCTGTACTTTGCGCAGGAGCGGCCGGTAGTGGCAAGAAACGGAAGATTCATCCTTGCCGACGATGACCGGCTGAAACTTGAACCGGGCGAAAAAGTGGTGACCAGGAAAGTCCGTTTCCGGACTCTCGGCTGCTATCCGCTTACCGAAGCGGTCGAATCCGATGCGGAAACCATCGAGGAAGTTCTCCGCGAAACGTTTCTGGCGACAAGCTCGGAACGCCAGGGACGGGTCATCGACTATGACGGAGCCGGGAGCATGGAAGAAAAGAAAAAAGACGGATATTTTTAAATGGAAAAACCGATTGAATGCGGATACGTAGTGCCGGAGGAAAACGAAATCAGGTATAATCTTGCGGCATATCTCCGACAGCATGAAACGAAAGACCGGCTTCGTTTTCTTGCCGCCGGCAGCGTCGATGACGGAAAATCGACCCTGATCGGCAGACTGCTTTATGACTCCCGGGCAATATATGAGGACCAGCTCAGCGCGGTGATGCAGGCCGGCCAGGTCTACGGAACGACCGGCGGCGGTTTCGATCCGGCATTGCTGACCGACGGCCTAAAGGCGGAACGGGAACAGGGTATAACCATTGACGTCGCCTACCGCTATTTTTCCACGGCGAAACGAAATTTCATTATCTGCGACGTTCCCGGCCATGAACAGTATACCCGGAATATGGCTACCGGCGCTTCGCGCTGTTCCCTGGCCGTGATCCTGATCGACGCCGCCAACGGAGTAAGGCCGCAGACCCGGCGGCACAGTTTCATCTGTTCGCTCCTGGGGATCAGACATTTCATTATTGCCGTAAACAAAATGGACAAAGTAAATTACGAAGAACGGATTTTCCGCGATATAAAGCGCGATTATGAAAATTTTGCCGCCAAACTTACCGTTAACGACGTAAATTTCATCCCTATCTCTGCCCTGCAGGGCGATAATGTCGTCGACCAAAGCGGCAACATGCCCTGGTTCAGCGGCGCGCCGCTGCTGACGGCGCTTGAAGAAATATCAATCGGCAGCGATATGAATCTCATTGATTTCCGGCTTCCCGTTCAATATGTACTCCGGCAGAATTCTGATTTTCGCGGTTTCGCCGGTACCGTCGCTTCGGGCATGTTCCGGAAGGGGGATGAAATAATCAGCCTGCCGTCCGGCCGGAAAACCGCGATAAATTCTCTGATCGCGGCCGGGGCGGAATGCGATGAGGCCTTTGCGTCTCAGGCGGTAGTGGTGACGACGGCGGACGAGATCGACATTTCGCGCGGCTGCATGCTGGCGCGGCCGGGGAACCTCCCGACCGTAGACAATTTTTTCGATGCGAATCTGGTCTGGATGGGAGCAGAGCCCGCGCTTACCGGCAAAAACTTTCTCCTGAAGCTCTCATCCCAGACGGTACCGGCGGAAATTTCCCGGATCAGGTACAGGTTTGAGGTAAATTCCCTGCACCGGCAGGAAGCCGGGGAACTCGTCCTCAACGATATTGGCCGGGTTGAGATCACCGCGCACCGGCCGGTCTGCTTTGACTGCTATTCCCGGAATAAACAAACCGGGTCATTTATCCTGATCGATCCCGCCGGCAACGGCACGGTCGCCGCAGGTATGATAATTGAAAGCTCGGCTGAAACCAATTCCGGCCGAACCGCGGGAAAAGGCCCGGTCAGCACGAATATCGCCTGGGAAGAATCGGCGGTTACGGACGAAGCCAGGCGCCGGCTTTTCGGACATAAGCCGGTAACCGTATGGCTGACCGGTTTAAGCGGCGCCGGGAAGTCTACCCTCGCCAAAACCCTTGAACTGGAACTTACCGGCCGGGGAATCAAGGCGTTCATCCTCGACGGCGACAATGTTCGCCACGGCCTGAACCGGGACCTGGGTTTTTCAGAGGCGGACCGGACGGAAAATATCCGGCGAGTGGCGGAAGTGGCGAAACTTATGAATTCAGCCGGGCTGCTGGTCATCGCCGCGTTCATTTCCCCGTTCAGAAAAGACCGGCGCCGTGCGAAACAAATCATCGGTGCGGATAACTTTATCGAAGTTTATGTAAAAGCCGATATGGAAACCTGCCGGCGCCGGGACCCGAAAGGTTTGTACGGCAAAGCGGCGGCAGGGAAAATAAGCGGTTTTACCGGAATAGATTC
>JAQUOK010000183.1 GCA_028717165.1 Victivallaceae bacterium
CGGGGGATTTGACCGTACCCGTCCGAATAATTTTACCGAGACCATGAAGAAGCTCGGCCGCTATCTTCTGCTGTATATTCCCAATCGTGTGGTCGATGCTGCGGATATTGTAACTGTGGAATTCAGTATGGGCGGCGCTTTTGCCGCTGAAGTCCAGGCTACGCGTTATTTTCAGCTCGGCGGCAGTTACGGCGAAACTTATTTCTTAGCCAAAGACTATGCGCGCCAATATGGAACCGGGCATAAAGCGACTAAGCATGTCGGCTTCTTTTTTATGGAAAAAGATGTGACTTTCGTTGACGAAACTTCGGGCACGGTTAACGAGTACGTAATTGATTTTCCGCAGTTTTCGGCTGCCGATTATCATCTGGACGCTTTTCGGGACAATGATGTCGATTTCTGGAAGATCGGCGTCCGGGCCGGCTGGTTCCTGGGAATCGGCGTCGGCATCCATCCTGTGGAAATAGCCGACTTTATTACCGGGATTTTCTGGCTCGATCTTATGGGTGACGATTTTTAGGTTTCGGTCTGCGGTTTAATTATTTATTTCCGCCTCGCGGCCCACGGCAGAGAGGCAGAACTTTTTCAGGGCCCGAGGCGTGCCGTACGTCATGCCGGGCGGGTCTGCCGGGAGGATTCCTGTGGCACATTTGGATAAAAAAAACATACAGCGGCTTCTTGAAGCCAAAAAATTCGATGAACTTCGTCACCAGTTTTCCTGTACTGATCCGGCCGATGTGGCGGATGCTCTCGATGAGCTTGACAGCGAAGAACTGGAACAGGTTTTTTCCATCCTTGACAACGAAGTGGCGTCTGAAGTCCTTTCGGAAATGGATTCCGATGATGTGGAGGATGTAATCTACCGTCTGCCGCCCTCGCGACTGGCGAAAGTCATGCAGGAAATGGCTCCCGACGATGCGGCCGACCTTTTCAATGAACTTGATATTCAGGACCGGAATAAGATTCTGCACTTTTTTGCTCCCGCCAAAAAGAAGGAGATCCAGGAACTGGCCCATTACCAGGCGGATACCGCCGGGGGACTGATGACTCCGGAATTCTGTGCGGTTTCCTCGGAGGCCACTGTCCAGCAGGCGATCAGCGCTTTGGCCAAAGCGGATTATTCCGACCCGATAACCTCGGTTTTTGTTGTTGACAAGGAAGGCCATCTGATAGGCACGATTACCATTTCCGAGCTTATTGCCAAGCCGGGCCGGTCTCTGGTCAAGGAAGTGGTTGAACCCGGGCCGATTTTCGCGTTTGTCGATGAGGACCAGGTCGAAGTCGCGCACAAAGTCAGAAAATACGATTTGCTGGTTATCCCGGTAGTTGATCATGAAAAAAGACTTATCGGGCGTATTACCGTGGATGATATCATCGACGTTATTGATGAAGAGGCCGCGGAGGATATGGCGCGCATGGCCGGCGCTCCGGACATAGAGCATAACGAGTCTTCTCCGGTGTCCATTGTCCGGCTCCGCCTGCCGTGGCTGCTGGTCACTATGGTTACGGGGACGCTGGTGAGTTTTGTAGTTCAGAAAATAACCAGTATCGACCGGGCCGTGTGTCTGGTGGCTTTTGTTCCGGTCATTCTCGGAATGGGGGGAAATACGGGTATGCAGGCGACAGCGGTAACGATCCGCAGCATTGCGCTCGGGGAAATAAAACTTTCCCGCCTGGCCGGTATTTTCCGGCGTGAAATGCTGGTGGGGGCGATAATGGGTACGGTCTGCAGCATCATAATCGCCGGCGTAGTCTGGATTAATCTGACTTTTTTTGCCAAAGTCGAAATGGGAATTTCCCTGATAAGGCTGATCCTGGTAGTGGGGGGCTCAATGTTCTGCGCAATGACTTTTGCGGCATTGACCGGCACCGTATTTCCGATAGTGCTGCACCGTTTCAATATCGATCCGGCGGTTGCTTCCGGGCCTTTCGTTTCGACCGGCAATGACTTGTCGGCGTCCTTGATCTATCTGCTGATGTGTTATATGATGTTGACCGCTTGACGGGGTTGCTATGGCGCGTTATGAAGAAAATAAACTTAATCCTTTAATTGTCGTACTGCTGCTGATAACGGCATTTTCAGTTATATTTTCTCCCTGGCGGCTTGGAGAGCGGGAACTTTACTGGGATGAAGATTATTATGCGGTTCAGACTTTTGAACTGGAACATGCCCCGCCGATAACTTTTGCCCACGGTGAATACACTTACGATTCATGTCCGCTGTTTCCGCTGATAGTCTCAAGCCTGATGGGAGATCTGGGACTGCCGGTGGAATTCGTTCTCCGGCTGGTATCCGTGCTGGGGCTGATGGGGCTGGCGTGTCTGGTCTGGATTGCGGCCAGGAACGCGGCCGGTATCCAGGCCGCGGCGGTAGCGGCCGCGATGATGATAAGTTCCAATATAGTTATAGAAAAAGCGATTGACGGTTATCCGGATACTTTCATGCTGCTGTTCCTGACGGCCGGCTGGCTGGTATGGTTTTCTCTGGGGGTGGGGCGCGGCAGGTGGAATATGGCCTGGATATTGGGTTTTTTCTTTTGCGGGCTGGCGTTTTATACAAAAGGTTTTATCGCGGTCCTTTATTTTATTTTTCCGTTGATATTCATGCGCCGGCCGATGACTGTCTGGCGCAAATTGAAAAAGCCGGGATTTATTCTGGGGATAGTCGTTCTTCTGTTTTTCGTCCTGCTCTGGTGGATACCGCATCTGGTTTTTGCCGGGGACGTGGAGATCAGGCCTCTTTCCTTTAAGGGGGAGAATATCTGGGAATTCATGGAACATATCGTCTTTTTCCCGGCGGATGTGTTTATTCGTTTTCTGCCGTGGAGTATTATCGCATGGGTTCCGTTCTGTGTGGCTTTCATGCCCCTGGATAAAACGCCGATTTTCAGCCGTTTTCTGCGGACTTTGTTTTTAGCCTTGTTTTTTGTCTTGTTGTTTACGCCTAATTTTGATGCGCGCTCGATACTTATGCTGGCGCCGCCCGTCGCGATACTTACGGGGATGTACTACGGCTTCTTTATCCGCCGCTATGGACGCCATTTCCAGAAATTCTACAAGTATATCGGCTGGACTTCAATTTTGTGTGCGGCGGCGATACTGGCATTTTACCTTGCTCCCGCCGGATGGCTTGAGCTGTTTGTAGCCGTTTCACGCGGCATTTCTTTCCGCTGTCTGGTGATGAATCAGGTAAACGCCTATGCCGGAGCTGCGGCAATGGCGGTGATCGGCGTTATTCTTTTAGTATCCAGAAAACTGCCGATATGGATTGTCCTGCTGCTCGGCGGCTGCATAATCGCTTTGTTTTTGTGGTGCCTGGTAATTCCTTACAAGGCGCAGGCCACGGGTAAGAGGGTTCAGGGGGAACAGTTCCGGGCGGCTTTACGGAAAGAGAATATTCCGGCGGACGAGGTAGTTTACAAAAGCGCCATTAAGGACCTGTACGGGGAATGTTATTATATGGGCTGCCGTGTGAAGAAAATATATTCGCTTCAGGAATTGCCGAAAGACAAGGATGTAATCTATCTGATCAGTACGGATTATCCGCAACTGCCGACCCGGGAATGGACGAATTTGCTGCCGGAAAATGCTGAATACCGCGGGCGTCCCATAGGTTTGCGGCGCGGAGTCCTGAAAAAACGCCAGTTCAAAAAGTGGCCTCAGATATGAGCGCCGGGACGTTGCCCGGCAGGGCGGCGAACCGGCAAAAAAAGCCCGGAAAACTTGATATTTTAAACTTTCGTGATATTCTGAGAAAGGGGTAAGCGCCTGATTCAGGGCCGGACACTAAAAAAAAGAACAGTCAGCAATGAATAAAGACCTGGGTATAATAATAGCCGCGGCCGGAAGCAGTTCAAGATTCGGCGATCGGGATAAATTGTTCGAGAAACTCGACGGAATGCCGCTGTTTCTGCATTCCGTCCGCAGTTTTTATTCT
The DNA here is from genome assembly GCA_028717165.1 of Victivallaceae bacterium. GTDB lineage: Bacteria > Verrucomicrobiota > Lentisphaeria > Victivallales > Victivallaceae > JAHOYW01. Next base: position 3,938 of record JAQUOK010000183.1, read on the forward strand.
TTATGCCCTCCGGGAAATATGATTGTTGTCGTCAATCCCGCCAAGCTGGCGGATTTTGAAAGCGCAGCGGCTTCATATTTGCCGGAGTGCCGTTTGAAATTCGTTCCCGGAGCTGAACTGCGCGCGGATTCAGTGCGTAACGGCCTGGCGGCTCTTGCGCCCGAAACCGGATTTGTCGCGATCCATGATGCCGCCCGGCCCTGGGCCGAAGCTGAACTGCTGGAAGAATGCCTGATTGCGGCGCGGCTGCACGGCGGTGCGGTTCCGGCAAAAGCCGTGGTGGATACTTTAAAACTGGCCGCCCCGGACGGAAAGATAGTAAAGACTGTGAGCCGGGATAATCTCTGGCGGGTGGAAACGCCCCAGGTTTTCAATCTGGAACAACTCCGGGACGCCAACCGCAAGGTGTCGGAAACCGGCATCGAATTCACGGACGACGCTTCGATCATGGAAGCGGCCGGATATAAAGTGTATATTGTCGAAAGCCGGAAAAAAAATGACAAAGTCACATATCATAAGGATATCGTCGGCGAGGAAACCATAATAGCTCCCGGTAAAGTCGATCCCGACCTGGCGCCGGCTCCGGAATTCCCGGTTCGCCCCCTGAATATGGAGAAGATAAAAGACGGGATCGTCGTCCGTGTCCCGAACTGGCTGGGAGATATCATAATGACGATTCCGGCTCTCATGCAGCTGAAAAAAATGCTGCCGGAATATTGCGGATTGTTCGTAATATGCTCACCGGGTGCGAAAGACCTGCTGGAATCACTCCCGATCATTGATTACGTGGTCGTTCTGGAAAAAGCGCACCGCAACTGGTCGCGCCGGGACCTTAAGCGCGTATCACAGCTCCGTGCCGGTGCCGGGATATTGTTCAATAACTCTTTGCGGGATGCCGTTTTCATGCGGCTTGCGGGAGTTAAGTATTTATACGGTGCCCGGGCGCGCAGCCGTTCTCCGCTGCTGGAACGCGCTTTTGCCTTTCCGGCGAGAGTCTGCGCCAAACTTAATAATATGCACCATGCCGCCGCATACCTGGCGATGGTAAGAGCTCTCGGCGCTTCCGACTGGAACGGCAGCCTGCCGGAATTCAGAATGAAATACGCTCTTTACCAGGCGGGGCCGGAGGTCAGGGCGCTGTGCGGTCATCAGAATCTGATGACGATTGCCGCCGGAGCCGCTTACGGCGGATCCAAACGCTGGGATGCCGAAAAATTCGGGGAAGTCGCGAAATGGTGGATAAAAAAAGGCGGAATCGTCGCGGTGCTCGGTTCCGCCGGAGAAAAAGATATAGCGGCTGAAGTTGTCGAAGGCCTGCCGTCCGGAAGGACTTATAATATGGCCGGCAAAACGGATATGTGCGAATTGATATATCTGCTGTTTAATTCAAAGATATGTGTCGCCAACGACAGCGGGATAATGCATCTGGCGGCAATACTCGGCCGTCCGGGAGTCGCTATTTTCGGGCCGACGGATTATTCGGCTACCGGCCCCGTTTCCGACCGCTGGCGGATCGTATATAAAAAACGGGACTGTTCCCCGTGCTTTAAACGGGAGTGTCCGTACGGCCCCAACGAGTGCATGCGGGCCTACAGTTCAAGTCACGTTATCGACGAAATTCACGACCTGCTGGGCATGGAAGAACCGGATGAATAGAATTTCCCGTCCGGCATATTACCATTTCATATTTCGGAGTTCCTTAATATTAAGGACTTACATATAAATCTTTAACCAATGAAATATTCGCAAACCGGTAGTTGCGGAGCAGCTTGCTCCGCGACAAAGACGCTGCCGGGTTGAGTCGCTTGGCCATATTGAGCGCAAAGGTCGCGGCGCGAGGCCGCGCTCACGACTACTTGCCGGCGAAAGATCAAGCGGAAAACCGGGAAGTTAACGGCTCTGAGCTGACCGGAACGGACCCCGAAATGTGAGTTACCATTTTTCCTGTTTTACGTAATCCCTGTTGTATCTTGTCCTCGGAGCCGGAGAGGCTTCGGGAACGCCGGCGGCGATAACGGATACGGGAATTATATTTTCCGGCAGATTGCAGAATTTTGAAATGTTTTCAATCCGGTCTTTACGCGGATGAACTCCCAGCCAGCAGGCCCCGAGCCCGATGGCGCTTACCGCCAGAAGCAGGTTTTCGATTGCCGCCGAACAATCCTGGAGCATATAGGATATGCTGTTGTCGTGGGCGGCGTTTATATCGCCGCAGACGATTATCCCGACAGCGGCATCGGCTAGAAAGGAACCGTTGGGCAGGAAAGAGGCTATTTTGCTGAGGTTTTCCGTTTTTTTTACGATGATAAAGCGCCACGGGTCTTTCGCGACTGCGGACGGTGCGGACATTGCCGCTTCCAGGAGGCAGTTGATCTGTTCGTCAGTGACCGGGATTTTTCGGAATTTACGCACGCTGCGACGCTGTTTGAAAAAATCAAGTTTATCCATGATATATCCTTTTCGATTTTCAATTTTCAATTATCAAGAGTGCAGATAGCCGTCAAAGAACTTGCGTTTTTCCGGAGAACGCAGTTTTTCGAGTATTTTAATTTCCAGTTGCCTGATGCGTTCACGCGTCAGATCGAAATGCTCGCTGACCTTGACCAGGGTCATGGGGG
>JAQUOK010000184.1 GCA_028717165.1 Victivallaceae bacterium
AGCAGGAGCTGGTCAAGCGCGGCTTCACATTGTTCATGTCCCCCTGCGTCGCCAAGGAGCAGACACTTTTCGGCACCGGCTACCTGCCCTTCTTCAAGGACCAAACCTACACCCTCAGTGGCGAAGACCTCGCCCTCATCGGCACGTCCGAGCAGACCCTCGTCGGCTACCACGCCGACGAAATTCTCGACGCCGGCACCCTGCCGCGCCGCTATACGTCCTACACGCCTTGCTTCCGCACGGAAGCAGGCAGCTACGGCAAAGAATCCCGCGGCATCTTCCGCGTGCACCAATTCCATAAGGTCGAACAGATCATTTTCTGCCTGCCCGAAGACTCGCCGCGCTGCCACGAGCTCTGCCTCGAAAACGAAGAGTACCTCCTGCAGCAGCTCGGTCTGCCCTACCGCGTGGTCAATGTCTGCGTCGGCGATATGGGCGCTCCGGGCTACAAAAAATATGATGCTGAAGCCTGGTTTGCCGGTTTCGGCACTTACCGCGAAGTTACTTCCAACACCAATTTGACTGATTTCCAGAGCCGCCGGTTAAATATCCGCTACAAGGACGAAGACGGTAAAAACCAGTTTGTGCACACGATCAGTGCTACAGCGGTAACCGACCGGGTGGCGATAGCGATACTGGAAAACAACCAGCTTGAGGATGGAACGGTAATTATTCCTGAAGTTCTGCGTCCGCTGACCGGGTTTGACAAAATCTCGCCGCGAAATGATTATTAACCACGAAAGGCACGAAAATCACGAAAAAAGATTTGTGTTTTGATTTTTTACCGTTGGGAAAAAATCAAAACACGATTTTGTATTACTTTCGTGTTTTTCGTGCCTTTCGTGGTTAATAAATCATACCTCCCGGCACTTTTTGACTACGTCGGCGTATTTGAGTTTGCCGCCGAAAATGTCCAGGGCGGAACCGACGGTGAAGTCGATTCTGTCTTTGCCGGTTTCGCGGATTGCTTCAATATCTTCAAGTGAGCGGATGCCTCCGGCGTAAACCGCCGGAATCGGAGAATGTTCCGCCATGATTGCGATTAAATTTTTGTCAATACCCGCCTGTTTGCCTTCGACGTCCACGGCATGAATCAGAAATTCGCTGCAATATCCGGATAAACTTTCGAGCATTGCGGTGTTGACTTCGCAGTCGGTGAATTTCTGCCAGCGGTCGGTCACAATATAATATTTCCCGTCGCGCAGACGGCAACTCAGGTCAAGCACCAGTTTATCCCGGCCGATCGTTCTGAAAATCCTGTCCAGATGTTCCTGTTTGAATTTGCCGTCGGCAAAAATATAGGAAGTCAGGATCAGTCGCGCCGCTCCGGCGTCAAGCCATTCACGGGCACTGTCGCAGTTGATGCCGCCGCCGATCTGCAGGCCGCCGGGATAAGCGGCAAGCGCTTCCCGCGCGGCGTCGCGGTTTCCGGAGCCGAGCATAATCACATGTCCGCCCTGAAGCTGGTCGCGGCGGTATAGTTCCGCATAAAACGCGGGACCATGAACAGCTTCAAAATTGGTCTGCAAAAGCCGATTGTCATCAGTCAGGGTACTGCCGACAATTTGCTTGACTTTGCCCTGGTGCAGGTCGATACATGGCCTGAATTTCATGATATCATCTCGTCATTTGTCATTGTGGTAAATTTTTGGTGGGCGCTCCGCCCCTACATATTATTGGATTAAGCAATTATAATCATCTGATTATAAATCAATTATAATTTTTATGCTATTCAAAGCGTTTGCTTTGGTTTTTGCCAGCGTTACGCTCAAACTCACACGGTTTTCTATCGTATTGAAACAGCAATGGCAAATATTGGCAAATAAAATTTACCACCGAATTCTTGCTTATTCAAGACGTAAAACCGCCAAAAATCCCGCAATGCGAACATTTGTGTTATTGTCCTCATCATGAGAAGTTTTTCCCTTTCGTTTTTCGGCAATTGAAATTATGATGCCGAAAAACAAAAATACGAAAGAGGAAATAACATGTCCCAAACAAAAGATTTCCGCCGCGCTAACGGTTCCGGACGCATCTATAAAGCTAACGGAGTTTATTATCTGCAATATCGTCTGGACGGCAAGCGTAAAAGTGTTACGCTGAAAAGTCCGGACGGCAAACGGATCAGCAAATTGCGCGAAGCGGAAAAAGCAGCCCGGAAATATCTGGAACCACTGCACAGCATCAAAGAAATCGAAACCAGGGAAGAATACCTTGAACAAAAAGCTGAACTTCAAAAATTAAAAGCAAAGACAACAATTACCCTGGAATCCGCAATCGAATTGGCACTGCAAAAAAAACACCGGGGAAATAATGTCCCCGGAATGGGTTAATAGAATACGTACCTACTGGAATGATTTTGTCGCGTTTATTCGCAATCATTATGATATTTCTACGCTTGGCGAAGTGGAATGTTTCCATGTTGAAGCCTATTGGCTGAACCTGCGTGAAAATGGTCGCAGCGCCGGCAAAGCGTTAAAGATTTCCACAGTCTGCGGCATTGCTTCTGCTATTACGCCGGGATCAAAGGCGTACCGCTGCCGGTGGTACAGAGTATAGTGGGCCATATTTCCGCCGATATGACGAAACATTATCAGGATCATGCTGACCGAAAAGCGAGACTCAAAGGTATCGCCATAACATTACAACAACACTTTTAAGAAAAGTAAAAAAGTAAAACGCAATACCCCTTCCGCCGTCAGGCTTTTTATGAGAGCGGCAAAAAGCGGTAATTTGCGGTAAAAGTTTTGCGTCTTTTTAACGCTTTTTGCGTGAGAGCGTTTTTCGGGCAAAATGCGGCAAATTGAGGAAAAAAGCAGCAAAAAAGCCGTCCAATAGCGTTGCGTTACCACCTTGAAATTTGCCTTTCCGGGAACGGCGTTTTAGCCTATTGAAAAACCGAACAAAAGGAGTTTTTTACGTCTTCATCGCGTCATGTATCAGCGCCAAATTTCTTTTATAGACTGCTTCCGGTAATCGCAAGTTGATTCGGTTTCATTTCCGCCATCATTTTGGCCAAGAGATGGAGATTGTGGGTCAGCATGACCCAGCTGATATAACGTCACTTTGTTTCAAAATCCAGTTTCTTTGTTGAAAAATTTCTTGTACACTATATTTTACAAGTAAATGAAATTCCCAAGGAAACATCCATAAAGTAAAATGGTGAAATTAAGCATTCACTATAGAATGGTCGGAATTAAAACTGTTTTATTCCCTCGAAATTTCAATATTTGGTCAATTTAACTTTACAAAATATAGGCATATTTTAGAATATAATCTGCAAAGAACACAAGTATGATTATTGACCGGGTTTGTTACTGAATTATTCAATCGAAAGCCAATTACTAGAGGCTCCCTTTATCTTTACTTTTGAATCCCGTCCCGGAGTGTGAAGAATTCCATGATTCTGTTTTCGATATATTCTGGGCTGAATTCCTGTGATCTGGACAAATTGTTTTGAGAAATAATTCGCATCGTTGAATCCCGTTTTTGATGCTATATCTGCAACTGATAAAGAAGAATACGCCAGAAGTGCTTTTGCCTTTTTTATTCGCAATTCCAACAGATATTGGATTGGAGATATTTTCATTCGTTTTTTAAAAAGTCTGCAGAAATTCGGCACGCTCATTCCAGCCACAATAGCAAGATTCTTTAAAGTAAGCTTTGATTGTAAATTGTTTTCAATATGATTGAGTACGGGAGCAAGTTTATTGCTGGCTGCGGCTTCATTGGCTGAAAGACAAAAACATTTACGTAAAATCAGCACAAGTGCTTCTACCAGTAAAATTACTTGCATAACAGGGAAACCTGCCCTGCTATTTATTTGTTCTTCAGTACTTTGAAAGACTATATTATCAAGTTTTGACATTGTAAGCTCATCTATGAAATGCATTTGTTCCAGCCAATTTTTTTTACTGAAAAATGTCTGGAATCCATTAATTTTCTCAAGTTCCTCCAAGTATGGAACCAAAATAGCGGAATTGAATATGAAGTTAAGCAGTACTAATTGAGAAAAATTTTTATAACAATGCCTTTGCCCGGGGGAGATCAGAAAAAGTTCATTAGGATAAATTGGAATACTGACTCCATCAAGTATATGAAGCCCATCACCTTTATAAACAACTGCCAACTCAAAAAAATCATGCTCATGAAAAAGGATTTCTTCGTCAGCATAGTGTATAACTTTACATGCAAACGCCTGATGAGTCGAGACTTTAGTATAATCAGCCAATTTCAGAATCATATCTCTCATAGGAGAATTCCTTATATCCGTATCAAATTTGAATACCTGAATCCGTGAAAGAAATAAGAACAAATTAAGCCAGAATATATGATAACATGTTGATATAGTTATGTTAAGGTTAATTAAAGCTTTCGCTATAAAACTTAACCAAACAGGTAATCACAAAAATGAAGATACAACAACGCAACTGGGAAATCAACTCAATCGGCGGAATTTCTTTAATCGGTGGGCTTTTTAATAATCTAAAAAAAATAGATTTAATACCAATTCGTTCTCATTCATAGACATTCCGCTGGTTCTTTTGAGCCGATTTTTGCCATAAATCCTCGTGCGATACTCTGTATCGCCCTGCGGTTTATAACCAAAATCCATCTCAAAATCTATCAGCGCCATTATCTATGACTGATCGCTCATTGGTATAATGTTTCCGGCATCCATTTAGCCGGTAAATTGTACGAAGACTAAATCAGGAAAATCTGAAAATTCGGGGACAAAGGAGAAAAACAAATCCTGGAGTGGGAAATAATCGTTGAAAGCGAGTTGTTTGGCTGATTTTTCAGTTGCCAAACCAAATAAAAATGAAACCTGAAAATTTCTTTGCGGATTCAGGCAAATAACCTGTTCTTAAAATCAAGACTTTTTGATAAAAAGATAATATAGTCATGCTAATTGATTAGATAGTTAAGGAAATTATAGAAAATCTCTTGTATATTTATTTTTAAAAGGTTCTGACAGATTAGTGAATGGTTAAATATCATACCCAAATTTTAAATCACTATTTCGGGCGGCCGAAAGAATATTTTGAGGAATAAAATAATATAAATCATTAACAATAAATTATTTGTCTCAATATTAACTTCTAAGCAGTGAGGAACAAGAAAATGGAACTGCAAAAAACAAATGTGAAATTATCGGGAAAAAGTAAGAATCAGCTAGTTTTTACTCTGATTGAACTTCTTGTCGTGATTGCTATCATAGCAATTCTCGCCTCGATGTTGTTGCCGGTACTCGGTAAAGCACGCGACCGGGCAAAAGCCATTCAATGTACAAGCAATCTGAAACAATGCGCGGCCGCCACATTGATATATGGGGATGATTTCAATGCTTCACTCTATCTGAAACGCGGTGATGCCGCCTATTACTATCTGCTGCTGGCCATCACTCTCGGTTTCAACCATATTTCCGGAGAAATCACCAAAGTTAAATATATTTCCAATACCAAGGTCATAAGTTGCCCATTGAACACAGTCCAAATCCCGACCAAGAGCAATCCGGTTCAAAGCGACATCACCGGAGACAACAGCTACAAGGCTTTTTATGCGGTTCCTTATATGGTCAATTCGCAATATATAACCAATTATGCTGATGAAAAGAATGCGATAATCTCTCCGATGGGCGCTGGAAGCGCTTCTTCCTGCATTGAATTAAAAAGACTTCGGCATCCGTCCCAAACCGTTCTTTACGGTGAGGCATGGAGTTCGTCGGCATCGCGGGCCGACTGTTCATACAATCTGGTCAATAAACTGGATTTTAAACATAATTATCAAATGAATACCGCTTGGGTTGACGGACATGTTTCTCCGATGACTATCGGCTATCTCCGTGAACTGAAAGCCGCCGGTAAGCACGAAGGCAGCGGGGTTCTGGCCGGCAGTTCGCATACTCCAGTGTCATTGTGAACCCAAAACGGAAATTACAATAAGAGCGATTAACCAGGGAACCGGCCTTTCGGAATTTGGATAAAATAAAGGGGCGGTTCGGAAATAAGCTCTACAGCTCTCAAGACTCCGAAAAATCCGAACATTTCTTAATGATTTCGGAAAAGCAGGAACCCGCATTATGATCACAGATATTTTTGAGTATTATCAGCAGACTACCCGCAAACGCGGCTGGCCTCCGACGCCGATCGAAGTAGCCAAAGCATTCGATTTGGCTACGGCCGAAGCAGTTGAAAAATGTCTTGCGGTACGCAAACAGCTTAACGAATTGACCGCGGCAGTTGAAATGCCGCGCCAGGAAGCCGCTGCCGCTATATCAATGCCTCCGCTCGTACCTCCAGTCAAGAAAAAACCCTTGAACCTGAAGATTTTTACCGGCCGTAACGGCTGGCCCGATCCGCATGATCGCGCAATCTATTATTATTACTGTCACATCAACCCTTATCATCGGGGTTCAGTGGATTACATGTTCCATGACGAAATGATCGCTGTTACCCCGGAAACCGAAGCGTATCTGTACAGTGCCGAAGCTTCCCGACTGCCGGATTACCGGTCCGGTTCGCGGCCGTTTCTGGAACAGGTGGTCGCGGAAACAACGCATGG
>JAQUOK010000185.1 GCA_028717165.1 Victivallaceae bacterium
ACCCGATAAGCTTCTCCGTCAATAAATCCGTTTTTTCCGCAAGCATCAATTCCGCGGGATAAACATCCATACCATCAATTTTAAAATCCCGGGGTACCGCCGGATTCCGATATATGACAAACGGCCTACTATCCTTGCCGAAGACAAATATCATACTTCGTTCCTCCGGACAAAAATCCCGATGCTCCAAACACATCAGATTCATTCCCGTAAAGTATTCAGCCAGCGCCGGATTCATAAATATGGCCTGATCTACCCGCTCAGAGCTGATAAACTCCCGAATCCTTTCATTTTGTATTCCCATAATCTGTTTCCTTTATGATTTGGTCTCAATGCAAACAGGTATTGATATTCCTGCGAAAAAAATTCTATTGCAGTACCGCAATTCCTTCAATTTCCAGTTTTATTTTCGGGAGTTTCACTATTATCAGACTTGCAGTAGGAGGTTCATCTTTTATAAATTCGGATCTTACTTCCACAAAGCCGGGAATATCTTTCTCATCGGTTAGAAAATAGGTCATTTTTACAACGTTTTTAAACGTTGCTCCACTTTCCGCAAGCCGTTTTTCCAGTTTCTCAAAAGTTTCACGGGCCTGTACTTTTATGTCCGCATCAAAAGTATCAGGGCCTTCTCCCGAAATAAATAAAAGGTTTTTGCATTCCACCATAATTGCTTTTGAAAAACCATGCATTGATTCATAGATTTTTTTCATCATTGATCCTTATTTTGAATAACCGGCCCTAATTAAACATTGTTTGTTTATCTGTCTGAACGAATTGTTATGTTAAAATTCAGCTGCGTTTTCTTGATATTTCTGAGACCCAAAATATTTTATGTCTTCAAAAAGTATAAACATTCCTCCTTCTCTTAGTTCATGCCCTGATTCCAAATGCTTCGCAATAGTCTTCTGCAAACTGCTGTCGCGTGGTACCTTTAGCGAATCAAAAGTATCCCGGAAAAAGAAAAACCATAATCCGCCTTGTACGGCGGATGCCTCAGGATACAGAAAACATTCCTTCTGAAATTTTATTAGATTTGAATTTTCCGGCATAAATTCAGAAAGATTAGGACTACATATCCAGGAATGACAGGTTATTGCCGCCGGTTTTACCCGAGGAAAATATTTCCCGAAAAAATCCGCAGCCCTTATCAGCGAATCCCTGCAAACTTCCATATTCATATTGCCGCCGGCAGGTATATGTATATCGATGAAAACTGAATTTTGATCCAAAACACAATCCCATTCATCCCGTGCCAAAGTACGCGTGTCCCTGAGCGCCTTACCGCAGGGCAGAACAGGATTGCCGGTTACAGTATGATCAGTAAGTTCAAAAACAGAACGCCAGTAATTTCTTTCCCGGCCTTTCGCTTCCGGGAGATTACAATAACCTTTCTGGTTGAATAACATATCCGGCGGAACAAAGGCGATAATCCGCCCGCTCTTTTTATTTTTATAAACCCTTACCATTTTATCGGAACAGGACTTGACCCAATACGCGAAGCGCCCGATTCCCAAATACAAATTATCGTGAATGTAATATTGTAACCAATAAATGGGTCTGGCAAACACCCCGGTTTTATTTCCGGAACCTCTTCTATAACTTTCAACCAGACTTTTAACGATACCGGCGGTTTCCTTCGTAATATTCTCCGGTATTCCCAAATGTTTGTGATAAGAACGCATAAAAGGAATGATTCCCAAGACTATCAAAAGATAAAAAACTCCGTTCAGCTTCCCCAGTTTATCCTCAAAACCAGGCAGAAGTTTGGATTGAATCCCGTTAAATTGTTCCGCTGACAAATACATTTTCCAGTACAGATACCATGCCATGGGTAAAAGCACCGGGTCAGAAAGAATAATGCCAGCGGTTTTGTCAAGCAGGGGAAAAGTATCCTTGTCCAATCCACAAAAATCCGCGGCGGATAAATATTCCGCCGGGGTCAGAAAACCAGGAGTTTCGGCAGGCAACAAAAACATTGCTTTTTCCCAGTCCGTAATATTCAACTGTTTCTTGATAGCGTTTAATTCGATCATAGCTTGGGTATCTGAATACGGCATTTTATTTTCCTATAGTTGTATTTATTAATGTTTGGGTTCAATACCTCGCCCCTCTGGGGCGTTTCCGCTTAATAAGTTTGTTTTGCCAAGCTTTTTCAAAAGCGTTCTTGATACCTCGCGGGCTCTGCCCCGGGGTAGTTCATTTAGCTTGCAAAAGTTACTACCCCCGGAAAAATTCTGACTTTTTTCGGGCCGACTAATTTTACCATTTAATCTCATGGTAATCCCCTATATTGGTTAACTATTAACGGAACGAGAATATCTTCGTAAAAGAGTTGATGGACTTGAATTTTCCATGGATATTGCCAACCGGCAGGCCATGAAACTTCAGGCTCGCTCCATAGTTTTCATTCTTTTTAAAATCAACAAATAAACTAAAACCGGAACTTCCGAAGTAATATTTGGTTTGGTAATCTTTCACTGTCATATTTTTCATAAGGAATGTTTCTCTAAATCTTCAATAAAAGCCATTCCGTGATTGTGATAGATATGCTTATTTTTCAAGCGGTTATCGACTTCTTCTGTTATTATTTCTGTCGCTTTATCGAATACCTCATTACCGAATAGAGCGGATGACGCGTGTACATTATTGTCAGAGTGCCCTATAAACTCAGATGAAGAAGCTGGCAATTTTTCCAGGTCAACGGTTTCTGGATGCAGAGCCATTAAATGAGAAGTTTCCCATCCCCCGCCATGATCTCCTGCCTGTGGATATAGGTTCTTTAACAGAAGATAATCAACTGTTGCCCAAGCGAGCATATATGTTTCCTTTTTACTCTGGAAACGCCTCTGATTGAATAACGCAACTGCCGCTCTTGCATGATCAATTAAAGGATAATGACCAGCAATAAGTACTCCTACTTCGAATCCCAGAGTTTCAACTTCACATAAAACATGAAGGAGCAATTTATTGTAGTTCAAGGTTTGCTCTGAAACCGTAAATATAAATGCCTCCGATTCGAAGTTTTCTGGAGGAAGTTCCATTTCCCTCGCAATCTTTTTTTTATCGGCACTATTTGCTTCCTTCAATGCTTCCAGACGATTTTCTCCATAATAAAGAGGTGGAAATGCAAGGCCGCCGCCTTTTTGTGCACATTTTATCGCAAGGCCTTCCGCTTGAAGCGTATCAGCCCCAAGCGGATTGTGAGGGCCATGCCATTCCAAGTTTCCTAAAGGAATATAGGCAACAGGATATTTTTTCCTTCGTTCCAAAACCTGTTCTGGTCTTAACATATGATATCTGACTTCTTCCATTTGAAATTCCTGCTATACTTGATTGTTTTGCCATTAGTGATATTTCTTACTTGACTTTTTCAAACTAAACGATTACCTATAGTTAAATAAAAGATTTTTGGGGTATCTGGTACTGGACAGAACCGGTTTCTTCGTATCTGGTGATTTTTGAGTCCCAGGAAATTTGTCTTTGATGAAAGTTGAATAATTGTCGATGAACTGGCTGATCCCGGCATTCAAGCTCAAAATTCTTTTCCCATGCGGCTCTTGCTCCAACCCCGAAAATGGAAAAACCCTGCATGGCGCCATGATATTTATGCCATGCGGTCGCCAACATTCCAAAAAGTTTTTCCCGCCTGGCCATTTTTCCGAGGCTCACAGTACCTTTCGTTTCCAGCCAAGGACAAACCAGTACATCAAATCCCTGTTCTTTAAAAAATCTGGAAGTAGGCCAAGCAGGCTCTCTTCCGTCAATGACCGGATAGCCATATTGCCAGTCGGCGATTATTATATCTTTCGGTAAATCCTGATATAATTTTTCAAGATGCTGTTCCGGCAAACCAAATGCTATATAGTTTTTCCATCTTTCATCTTTCTGATTTAAAAGCATATCATGCCACATAATAGTTCTGGCGCCGCGTCCGGCAAGCAAATCATGGAAATAACCTAAATGGCCCTTAAGCAAGTCAGGCAGACTATGTCTTCGACAGTCCCGGCAGGTACACAGATTCTCCGCCTCATCACATCCGATATGAAAAAATTCCGGGTTGCCGTAAAATTCATGTAATTCGGATACGATATCAGCCAGCATTTTTCTGGTTTCTTTATTGGCGAGGCACCAGGTCCAACCGTCCGGTTCCTGCAAGGCCTGCAACTTCGGGTTGAAATCCAACAAGGCATGTTTACTGCTGCCGATACGTGCTCCCGATGCGTGTCCCAACAGATTAAACTGAGGGATTATATCAATACCGAGTTTATCTGCCAAGTCAACAACATAGCGGAATTTATCGGGGTTGACAAGTTTATCCTTCCAACCTAATTCCGGATGACTTTTGAATGGGAAAACGCCCCACGGTTCCAAAATAATATGATTAAATTTATAATATGCCGCCAGCCGGACAGCCTTTTCAATTTCAAAAACCGGAGTTTCCGGGAACCAGCAGAAATGAAGACCGCGAAATTTCAGGCCGGGCCTGTCACTGATCTTGCCGCACGGTAAAAAATAAGAAGAAAACTCACGTACTCCGCGTTCGACTTCAGCAAGTTGGCGCAAGGTGTTCAAGGCATAACGAACTCCAGTAAGATTCACGGCCTCAATAAGCAGCGAATCGGGTTCTATATTGATCTTATAACCTTCCTTGTCCAGTTGGGACGAAGCGCTATTTTGAATTAATAAATTCGGGTGTATTTCCCAGTAATGCGCAAAAATATCAATTATTCTGTCAATGTCGAACTCCTGGCTTTCCTGGCATTTCAATATAACCGTACAATTATTTGAAATTATAAATTCACCATCTTCCCGGAATTCAATATATGATGGTTGGGGAACTAATCTGGTCGTTAAAATCATTTTCCCGGTTTTATCCACTTGGCTTTTCCTTGTTATATAAGTACTAAAAAGAGTTCTTCGGACAGTCCGTCTTAATTATGGCGATTGCGGCTTTTGAGCGAAAATCAGTCAGTCCATGAACCAAATTTCTCAGGCCCCCATAGCTCCTTGTCTGCGTTCCTGCCGATAGGTACTTCCGAAGATTTTTTATATCCGACATGCCCATCGACGAAAAGCATATTAATCCCGGTATTGTGACGAAATATAATCTTATATATTTTAGAAGAGCATATTCCCATATACGAGGAACCTGAATTATCGCCCATTGAAAAAAGTCTGGAAGGTTTTTTGATTTTATTGAAACGCACACATACATGATTCCCGGTTGAATATGCGCCCCAAGTGTTGTCCCCGTAACTTGAATAACACATACCAGCCGTACAAAATGGATCCATATCTGAAGGACAAGTGCTGACAGAACCTATGGTAAGAGACGGATAGTTTGAACTTTTCTTAAATTCCAAATATGAGTATAGCGCTTGCCTCCAACCTGTGGATAAAGTATCTTTCGTATTATATAACCAGCCATCATAGTCATTGAGATAAAAAAGCTTTGCCTTGCCCCAGTTCTGCAGATTGCTGGAACAGTTTATCTGTTTTGCCTTTTCCCGCGCCTTGCCCAGCGCCGGCAGCAGCATTGAAGCTAGGATCGCGATTATAGCGATCACGACGAGAAGTTCGATGAGTGTGAAGTTTTTTCTTGTCGCGTCCATTTTTCAGCCCTCTTTTTTAGTTAATTATATAATTGGGATTTATTGAAATTTCCGGTAAAAAGGCATGATTCACATAAGCCCCCGCCCCTTTCCGGGTTGATTCACGCTCGATGATCGTCGCCTGGAATATCGATTTTTCCGGAACAGGTTTGCGGTGATTGAGAATTTTAACTGTTTCTCGGCCGACATTGACGTTCGGGAAAGCTATCGCCGTTACCGGTACGGGAAAATCGAGATAAGAAGGAATATCAGAAAAAGACATTAACGCCACATCATCGGGAAGCCGCAACTGCAATTTCTCGGTTAACGCCTTATAGACAGGTTTAACAAGTCCGCCTATAAGCGCGTCAAATTCAGTGCGCTTCCAAAGATCAACTATTTCATTTTCCAATTCCAACGGTGAAAGATTTGGTTCGATTTCATGGTATAATTTGTCGTCATAAACCATACCGCATCTTTCATAGCCGGAAATCATTCCCTGACGGTAAGGATGCAAAGGTTCATTTTTGTATCGCTTGACAACGGCAATTCGCCGCCGTTTCAGATTGTAAAGATACTCGATCGCCTGTTCCATGGCGGACAAACGGTCAAGCATGATGAAATTCCACTTTGCTTCCACCAGCCGCTCATATTCTTTTTTGTATTGAATTCCGTCATATTGAGTTTCCAGAAATACGCCGCGCACCTTACGCTCCAGTAAAAACGGCAGCAAGTCCCTGTACCACATGCCGACTACAAAAACCATCGCCCCTTCCGGGATCCGCAAAACGCTTTCCCAGTCGATATGGACTAGCGGATTTTCCAGTTTTTTGGAAACCGGGACGACCTGGATCAGGTTGCCGTCATTCGCCATACTCATACCATAATAAATCTGGCGTTCGCTGATG
>JAQUOK010000186.1 GCA_028717165.1 Victivallaceae bacterium
ATGATTTTCTCCGTAATCTTCGACATACAGTCTAAAGTCATAAAAATTTCCAAAGCATTACAATCTTATTTCATGGACGGAATGATAATCCCGCGCAAAATGATTTTCTGGCAGGAAAGAAACAGAATAAGCGTCGGAACAGATGCAATCACAAACCCGGCACTGACAATCCAAGGGGAATTTTTCCACCACACGGCTTTAACTACCGAGCGTATGTTCGCCTATTTCCGGCTCCCTGATGCTCCCGCTTATTTTCACCGGCAAAACCGGCAATGCCTTCCCTATCATTCTGTTCCAGAGAATATCGATAAGGGTTTTGCTGACAACTCTTACCGGTATTTCATAACGTATTACAGGAGCTCCGTAATGATGAACTATTCCCTTGTTAGCCATAGTGACAATCCGGAGCTGCTCCGGAATTTTGATCTTTTTACTCACAAGGGCAAGAACCACTGCACGGGTGGCAATATCATCCGGAATAATCAGCACTTCCGGCCACCTTTTATGGGTCTGCCAGTATTTGATCAATTCCATGGTCTTATAGTAAACAGCTTCCTCCATAAGGGAACCGGTAGACCTGGAAAGTCCTTGTATTTGGTGAATCTCGAATTGAGAAAGAAGCAGCTTGGGGATGACGGATTTGACACTTTCGATATCCTGATTGTAAACGGGGTCAGACTCGATAGTTCGGAGATAAACGACTTTTTTCAGTCCCTGCCGATGAAGAAATTCCAAAGTTTCCCTCATAAAGTCGGCAAAATCCAGAACAACATCGGATTTCTGCAAATTTGCTCCAAACCTAACCGCCGGCAGAGCCAGTCCGTTAATTTCAATATTCAGTTGGCTGCTTAATTGCTCGCTAATCTTGATAACGCCGCGAAATGAATAATTACGCAGATCATTGACCAAATGCTGATATGTAAACGAGGTCTGTAAATCGGGCTCCTGCCGTAACTTGTTCAACCCGTCGTAAACCCGGAAAGACCAATGATGCTCCTTCAGGGTCATTATCTCATCATGAATGGAATTAATCAGGTTCCGGTAAAGGTAGGCGGTCTCATCCATCAAATCCGGCCCGACTAAAATACCGATTAACACTTTTTCGGTAGGAGGCCTGACAAAGCTGCCCTTTTTGCGTTTACGGTCAATCAAGCCCTGGGAGGCCAGATAACCCATTGCTTTGTGAATGACCATGCCGCTGACGTTACAAAGCCGGGCCAATTCAATATCCGTCGGCAGACGGCCGTTTTGCCCAAGTTTTCCTTCTTCTATTTGAAGCCGCAGGAATTGACTGACCTGCATATACAAAGGAAGTGCGGTCTGAAATGACGGCCTTGAATATCCTTTCGGAGAAGCCGAATGCCTATTATCCAAATTACAATTGCTGTTTTTCAAGTACTGATCTGCCATTATTATCCCATATAATCTACTATAAAGTATACGAATGTAATTAAAAAGTCAAGCTTGTTTAAAAAAATAACTGTTCTTTCCGATTTTTCTTCGGCAACGTGATTAGCTTTTTCCCTGTCCCCTGCGCCGGTTTGATGACTGCCCGGCCAGTAAATAAAAATCTGCATCAGTTTTCGTCCGCAACCGTTTACCTTACTGTACAGTTTATACTGTTCAGGTTGATCTTTTAACCTTTGATTTGTTACATAAGGATATTTCCTCTAGATGTAGCTGAACGCCCCTGTCCCCGGGGATGCACGGCTGGGGACAGCCGTGGCTGCCGGGTGAAATTACCATTCCCTGCCGGTAACTGTTTTTTCACAGATATTTTTCGAACAGGGCTTGACTTTTTAATTACATTCGTATACTTTATAGTAGATTATATGGAATTAATGGTGGCTGGCTTAAAATAAGCTTTACTGCTTACCAATGGCAGAGCCGGCAGATAAATCGAGTATTTTTCCGAGATTTTAAAAAGATAAAATCAAAGTGGAGTCAAAATGTGGTATAAAGGTTTCACGCATTACCATACAAGTTTTAACTATCCGGATCAATCAAAGGTTTCGCCGGAAGAGCTGGCATGTGACCTGAAGAAGTTGGACGTATCATTCGCCTTCTGTGCGGGAGATCACGGTGATGCTTTGGGGAATAACTACTGGGGTTTGGATGTGAGGGAATTTGAAGCATACAGAAATGCCTGTCTTTCTCAAAATAACCGGGATAGTTTTGTGTTCATTCCGACTCCCGAAACACATTTAATGTTTCCTCCGTTTACGGAAAGACATGAACACCATAGCTGCATCCCGATAGTGGATTATCTGCCGGAACTCGATCTCCCCGAAAGCAGAGCTCTGGCGGCATCCTATACGAAAAACGTTTCCCGGTTCATTGCCGAACTCCATGAACATGACGCCCCCCTGACTTTGAATCACCCGTATCTTTCCATCAATTCCTGTTTTTCCGCCCCCGATCCGCGGTCGGCAGCCGTACTTCAGCAATGCGATTACCTTGAATTGTTTACGATCGATCACCCGGATTTTTTCCGCAGTGACTTCGACTTATATCTGAAATTACTTTCCCGCCGGGATTCTTCCATGATGGCCTGTTCCGCCGGGGTGGATAATGCGCTGACGCCGCAGCGACTGCCTTCGGCTGAAAACAGAATCATTCCCTGCACCTATCTCCAGACCGCGGACGGGCTCAGCATGAAAAGCATTATGGACGCCTGGAAGGAGCGAAGATCTTATGCCGTATACGGCAGCCTGTATTTGGAAGCAATAACCCCGGTACCTTCAACCGCCATCATTGAGGCCGTAAAAAATCCAAGCCTGGCCCTGACGGTTAAAAATCTGAGCGACAGAAAAATAACGGAAATGGAAATATATCGGAACGGACTGAAAATCTATGCAGAACCGATTAAGCAGAAGAATAAATACCGCATTAACTGGAGGGATGAAGCTCCGGTGAACGGAGAAAATCATTATGTCATTCATATTGCGGGTGAAAACGAACACCTGGTTACTTCTCCGATAAATTATTTTTGTTGACCATATCGATTATTGGTTGTAAACTTAATTATATGAGCAGATGGAGAAAAATTCCGGTGCTCGAACTTTAAAAACCTTTGGTAAAAAATATGACTAAAACTTTACATTTGATAGCAAACAGCCATCTTGATCCGGTATGGCTCTGGAGATGGCAGGAGGGAATGAACGAAATAATCCCTACCTGCAGGACCGTACTCGAACTGCTCGACGAATATCCGGAACTCAAGTATACCAAGGGGGAATCATCGGCTTATGAGCACTTGCAACTGCATGATCCCGATACCTTTAAAAGAATAAAGGCAATGGTGAAGCGCGGAAGATGGGAAATCGTCGGCGGCTGGTATAATCAGCCCGATACCGTGTTGAGTGACGGCGAGTCGCTGTTCCGGCAGGCGCGTTACGGACAGGAATATTTCGCCAGAGAATTCAACTTCAGAACCGATATCGCTTATCTGGTGGACAGTTTCGGTCAGGCCGGCAGCCTGCCTCAAATCCTCCGGAAAACCGGATTCCGGTTTTTTGTTTTCCACCGGCCGCGCCAGGATGAAATGAAGCTTCCCTCACCGCTGTTCAGATGGCAAAGCGCTGCGGACTCGGAAATTATTGCGCTGCGCCTGATCGGCGCTTATGCCAACGAAAGAGGCATGCTCCGGGAAAAAATAGAGCTCAATATAAAAGCAATGCCGGATTATTTGAATGACTGGCCCATACTTTTCGGATTGGGCGATCATGGCGGCGGCATCAGCAGAAAGGATATCGAACATGTTTTCGAATTGCGCGAAATTTTCAAAAAGGACGGCATCGAACTGATATTTTCTTCGCTGGCGGCTTTTTTCAGCAAAATATCACCCTTATCCGGCCGGCTTCCAGTGTTCCGGGGCGAACTGCTTTACCACGGCCGGGGGTGCTTAAGCGCCAATTCCAGGATAAAACAGCAGACCTGGAACTTGCGGAAAGCTTTATATGAGGCCGATTTTGCCACGGCGCTGGCAACTGCGGCATCCGGACCGGAGCGCGGCGCTGGCGCAGAAATGGAAAAAGCCTGGAAAGCATTGCTTTTCAATCAGTTCCATGATATCATCTGCGGTACCTGTTCTCCCGAGCCATCGGAGGATTCCGAAAAACAGTTATCCGGCGGAATATTTTCGTCCGAAGAAGAGACCAACCGCAGTCTTTTGAAACTGGCTGCTCAGCTGAACACCGAAGGAGACGGACAGGCCGTGCTCGCCGTCAATCCGCATCCCTGGAAAATCCGGGCGGTATTGCCGGTGGAATTTCTGCTCGATTATCGCCCGTTGAACAAAATGCCCGAGGCTTATACCGTAACTGACTGCGCCGGAAAAACGGTTCCGTGTCAGGAAATTCCCGTTACCAGCGTAACGGGAGAATTGCCCTGGAGAAAAAAAGTGCTGTTCTGCGGCGAACTGCCGCCATGCGGCGCCGGCGTTTTTCACCTGACCCACAGGAAATCACCGGCGGTCCGAAATGGCGGCCCGATAAAAATCGAATCTGATTCGGCGGCTAATGAGCAGATCGAAATAACTCCGGATAAAAAATCGGGAGGAATAATGCTCCGCAACCGTACCGGGGTATTGTCTGCCGGGGAACTGATGGTTTTTGAAGATAAATCGGATACCTGGGCGCATGGCGTGGATAAATTTGAAAATTATTGCGGGCATTTTGAATTCCAGCGCCTTGAATGGATTGAAACCGGCCCGGTCCGGGCCGTGATGCGGATCACTTCAAAATACCGGCAATCCACGTTCGTGCAGAATTTTGCCATCTTCGCGGACCGAAGTGCGGTTTTGTGCCAGGCCGAACTTGACTGGAGGGAAAAATACGCAGTAGCAAAACTTGCCTTCAGCGCCGGGGAAGCAATAAAAACCATTGCGGCGCTCAGGCTTGCTTCCTGGGAAACGGCGGATTTAAGCGCCGGCGAACTGCCCAACGGGATTTTGCTGCATGCCGCCGATAAGCAGGCCTCCGGTTTCTGTATTTCGTGTCCGGAAAAGGGAGCTTATGATGTCAAGGCAGAAAAACTTTGTCTTACCGTAGCCCGCTCAAGCCTCTATGCCTGGTACTGGGCCCCTTTGCCGCAAACTCCCGGCTATCATGAATATCTTGACCAGGGCAGACAGAAGTTCTCCTATACCGTCATCGGTCCGGAAAACTCCTTCAATCCCGAATGGCTGCATGCCGCCTATGAAAATTCAATGCCTCCGATAACCATGCTGACTTATCCTCATCAGGGGAGACTGGGCAAGTCCTATTCCCTGTTTGCCATTGACCAACCCGGACTTGTGCTCTGGACCGCGCAACAGAACGAAAAAGGCCGGGGAATGATTTTCCGCTTCTGGAATTCCAGATCCGAAAAAACCGATTATAAAATAACTTTTTCCGATAGGCAAGTGAAAACTTTATCGGCACAGCCGGAAGAAACGGTTACTGTATTATGGATAAAAAATAACGAGGGTAGTGTCATGGATCGGCCGTTTGATTATACTAAAACAATGACGGGAGGGCAGGATTATACCAAAAATGAATGTCAAAACCGGTCGCCTCGCAAAATTAAAATTGGCGCAACTCTGCTATAAGGAGATTGAAAATGAAAACTAAAAAAAGTTACAAGTTGTTGCTGGATAATAAGTTCACCCTTATCGAACTCCTAGTCGTGATCGCGATCATCGCTATCCTCGCGTCCATGTTGCTGCCGGCCCTTAACCGGGCCAGGGAAAAAGCCAAGCAAATCCAATGTAACAGTAATCTGAAGCAGATAGGTTTGGCTACGTTAGTATACGCCGGAGATTATAACGGAAGAATTCCTCTCTATTGGGATGACAAAAAGCATTGGTATCAAAGAATAGCGGATAATAATAATATGCAATTCAGCAATATTTGGGTTTGCCCATCTTGGCCACCTTATACCTATACCAGTGGTGGTCCAACTATTTATGGATTGAACAGATGGCATTCCGGGATGGATATCTATAACATCAGTAATGGTAAAGGTTATCCCTCACAATGGTGGTGGGCAATGAACATCCGCACCCCAAGTAAAACACCAGTGTTGGCAGACACTATATATGAACGTACACTGGAACAGGCATATATTTGGTACCATAATTCCGATGCTAAAGGTGAGAGGGCTCTTCATATACGACATTTCAACCAGGTAAATATCTGGTTCGCAGATGGTCATGCCAGAGGCGTCTTACGTTCTGAGTTACGTGATTATGGAATAACGTATGCATACCCTCCCTAGGTTAAAGGACAGGTGTAAAACCTCTTGTTAATTCTAAAAGTTTTCGAAAATAATAAAGAAAATGTTGCAAAAAGCAGTCTGAGAAATTTGGCGGATTGAACTTTGACAAAAAACGTATTTAAGCTAAAACGCAAAAATAACTGTAACCTGGACATTGTGCATTTAACTCAAATCGGAGCGTATAACGCTACATAAAAGTAAACTTGAGCGCTTATCCCGGATATCGAAAATGGAGAACAGTA
>JAQUOK010000187.1 GCA_028717165.1 Victivallaceae bacterium
GGCAATAGTTACCGGATCGATGGCTTTCGCTTTCGGAGACGGAAACAACATAAGGGATATGCCGATTACGATTGTAAGCAGTAAAAACTTTTTTTTCATATAATATTTAATTTGGAATTACAAAAACCCCTAAGTATACATCGTTTTCCGGCAAAATGCAATCAAGTTTTGTTAAATGCGCATTAGATATATCACACGGCCTGCGGCCCACGGCTCACCGTCCACGATTCACGTTTTTTTCGCCTGGATCCATAATTTTTCCATCAAATCTATTGGTGCGTCTTCAAGTTCTATTCCCTGATCGGCAAGTCCTTTTTCGATATGGCTGAATCTTTTCCTGAACTTTCTGACGCTGGCGCGGAGAAGGTCTTCGGCGCAGTCTCTTTTGCGGAAGCGGCTGAGGTTGACCACGGCAAAAAGCAGATCTCCGATCTCTTCATCGATATGCGCGTCATTACCGGTACGCATCGCGTCCTTTAATTCAGCTACTTCTTCACTGATCTTATCGAGTATCTGTTCCTGCCTTTCCCAGTCAAAACCGTATTTCGCGGCTTTTTTCTGGACTTCCCTGGCGGTCAGCAGCGCGGAAAGATGGCGGGGGACGCCGTCAAGGACGGACTGGGGCGGCTTTTTGCCTTCGGCGGCTTTCGCCTTTGCCCAGACTTTCATGACGTCGTCTACCGATTCGACTTCGACGTCGGCGAAAACATGGGGATGGCGGCGGAGCATTTTATCGATTATTTCCTGAAAAACCTCTTTTATGCCGAAAAGTTTATTTTCCTCTGCGATAACCACGTGGAAAGCCAGGTTCATAAAAAGATCGCCGAGTTCCTCGCACAGATTGGTGTAATCCTTGTTATCGATCGCGTCCAGAAATTCCGCGACTTCCTCCATCATGCAGATTTTCAGGCTTTCAGCGGTTTGTTCCCGATCCCACGGGCAGCCGCCCGGAGCGCGCAGGCGGCGGATTATTTCAAGCAGGCTGTCGAGGTCGGGAGTGAAATGTTGGTGCATGGAATCTCCTGTCAGTTATCAGTTATCAGTATTTCATTTTCAATTTTCAATTATGTATAGATTACGGTAACGCCGTCACCGCCGGGCAAATTGATATTTTCGCCGAATTGGTAACTTTTTATATTTGGGTTTTGCCGGACAAAGGCTCGGACGGCGTGTTTCAATATTCCTGAACCTTTGCCGTGAATTACCAGAAGCGTCTCCGAACTTGAAGTGAAAAGTACTTCTTCCAGTTCCGTGAGCGCTTCTTCACGGGTATAGCCGTGAAAATCCAGTTCGCGGTCAAAATAAAATGCTTTTTTCTTTTTAGACATTTTTCAATAATTCCATATATTCCGGGCGCGGAATAATTTTAGTTCCAAAGCTTGCGAGAAAATTATTCTGTACCTGCGCGTCGAGCCATTCAACTCCGCGTTCGCGGCGCAGCCAGTCGACAGTGTTGACCAGGGCGAACTTTGACGCCCCGGTTTTCAGATAGAACATGCTTTCGCCGGCAAAAAATCCGCCGATCAGCACCCCGTATAAACCGCCGGCTAAAGAACCGTCCGGCAGAACCGCCTCGAAACTCCAGGCATAACCGGCCTTGTGCAGTTCGCCGTATGCTTTAATGAGCTTTCCGGTTATCCAGGTGCCGCCGTCTTTGCGTTTGGTTTCGGCACAATGCCTGATGACTGCGTCAAAATGCCGGTTTACTGTAAAAGCGAAAGGCATTTTTTTCAATTCCCTTTGCAAAGTTTTCGGAATCCGGAAGTCGGAAAATTTCAGAACTGCCCTTTCCGGCGGCGCGAACCATAAAATATATTTCTCATCCTGCGGCCATGGAAATATGCCCGACCGGTAAGCTTCCAGCAGCATATCAGTATTCAAATCCTCGCTCCAAGCGAGGAAGCCGTTTTCATCGGCGGTTTCGACATCAGGAAAAAACATTTTAAACGGTTCCGGTTTGTTTCAGTTTTCAGCGGGTAGAAAACCACTCGCATTATACTATGAAACAGTGTCCGTGTCAAACATTTATTATCCAGTTTGCAATATGAGGGAAAAGCTGTATTCTAATAAAAAACTCAAGGAGTCGTTATGAAGAAAATATCTGCAAATATCTTGTTCGTACTGGTGGTTTTCTGTTCCTGCCCGCTTACTGCCGCACCGGCAGTTAAGAAACCGGCGGAACCGGCTAAGCTGCTGCTTGGCAAAAGTGGAAAATTCCCGTTTCTGTTCTGCAAATACCGCTTTGATCTGAAACCTTACAGTTATATGCGGAACCGCAAGTTGAGCGACTATCTCGTTAAAAATCTTGAAATAAATCTGCGGCCGGAAGAAAAAAACCGTAAGAATGACCAAAAGATATATCCTTTGTATCCGGTATACAATCTTGACGAAACCGCCGATAAGGACAAATTCGAATGTATATTTCTCCTCCCTGAAATCCTCGCCGAAAAACTGCAGAAACATAAAGGCGGCATGAGCGTTTCCGTATCTGCGGCGCCGGCGGATTCACGCTATGGCGGTTTACATGATGCCGGAGAAGCAATTGCCGATTTCAGCCTCGATGAAGCTGAAACTGCAAAGTTGCGGAAAACATGGATGCATTTGCTGAAGCGGCGGCTTACGGCTGATCTTGCGGATTATGAGGATACGGAGTTCGAAACTTTCATGTACATGCGGCTTTTTAATTCGGTGCCGGAACAGAGACCGGACAACTGGAAAAAAGATGATGCCGCTAAACTGCTCTTTTCTTTCAGCGGCCTGAATGATATCAGGGATGCCGTTCCGCTGGATAAAAACGGCGAACCGCTTATGGAACCTTATGATCAGGAAGCACCCAAACCGCTTGCCCTGCCTCAAGTGAACGTTGAAAAAACGGAAATTGAACCGGGACTGGCAAAGTGGATTCCGAGAAGCTGTTACTTCCTTGAATGGCGGAATGCCGGGAATTTCAAAGCGACGTTATCCGGTTTCGCCCAGTTGTTCGATAAATGGTCGCCGGGAACTTATCCGCTTTCCGGTGAACAGATTATCGCCGCATACATGAAAAAACTGGGGCTGGATGATAAAAAAATATTTGAAAATGTCGAAGCGATCGCTCTTGGCGGATGGGATTTTTATTTTCAGTCCGGTTCATCCGTCCTGGCGGTATTAAAGACAAGAACTCCTGTGGAAAAGCTCCCGGCCGCTCCATATGCCTCCAGTCCTGAAAAAAATATAATCGTTTTATCCAATTCGGAAAAGCTCCATAAAATGGCCCTGAATTCCTACGCGAAAAAACGCAGTCTCAGCCAGTTGAACAATTTTGCGTATTCACGGAAAAAGCTGGGTGTCGCGAACGGCGAAAAAGAGCTTGTCTGGCTTTACTTGAGCGATTACTGGCTGACGAACCTGATTTCGCCGCGCTGGATGATCCTTAACAGCCGCATTGCCCGGCTTGACGCCCGGCTCCGCTTTATTTATCTCCTGAAAATATGCCGCATGTTTGAAACTTTTTCCGGGAAACTGCCGCCGCTCGGGGAACTTGAAGCGGACCCGTTCCTGCGGCCGGAAATAAAAAAATGGCTGTTTTCCGGACTGCTTGAAAAAGACGGGATTGTCCAGGATGAAAAATTGGGAACTTTGTATAAGCATCCGCCGATTGATCAGGTTCCTTTTGATAAAGTCAGCAAAAAAGAACTTGCTGATTATAACAATTTCAAAAGAGCCTATACCGGGCGCTGGCGGCAGATAGATCCTATTGCTTTTCAGTTCAGCGAGGATAAGAACGGGGTTTATAAAACCCGTTTGTATATCAGTCCTGTAAGCAACAGGTCGGATTTCAGGTTTATCCGCAATTTCGCCCCGGTCCGGAAAGTAAAACACAGTTTCAGGAAAATAAAGGACAAGGCTTTTGCTTTGAGCGTAGCGGTTGCCGCCCAGCCTTTGAAGCCGTTCTTAAAGGGGATAGCGCTGCCGGTGAATGTCTTTGTCCAGCTTACCGGCTTTGATTTCGCGCCGTCTTCGTATTCTCCAGCAACCTGGCTGGAGCCGCAGCGAACTTATGACAATATGTCGTATCTCAGGATTCCGGCGGCGGTGTCACTGCCGAGTCTGGTGTTTAACTCTCTTACCGGGCTGGCGGGCAGGGTAAATCTTTTGCCGTCGGATTACGATAAGATCAGTAAAATAGACCGGATGGAAGAAATCGGTTTTTCGCTGCTGGTACTGGAGAAGAAGTCGGAAGGTCTGTATTATCTGGGGGCCGACCCGGGCGCTTTGATCCGTATCCGGGATAATTCTTCGAGTGAAATTGACGAAGACTCTGTTCCGTGCGATATCCGGCTTTATCTCAACCTGATAAACGCTTATCAGATGCGCAGGAAAATCTGGTTTGAAGCCCTGAAAAACCGGGGTATCGCCACCTGGCGCAGGATGAACCGGATATTTCGTATCCGGCAATTCTTCGGACTGGAACCGGATTTCGATATTTCCCGGGGCAGAATAATCGACAGCGTTAAAAAGTTTCACATTTTCCCGACCCGGAAAACGAACGCTTATTACCGGACAATACCGTGCCTGCGCAACACGCCGGCCTCACACTGGAATTCCTCTTTCGTACTGGAATCTTTCCGAAAACTCCCGGAACCGCTTTTGCGGATTATTCAGCTGGATTCTTTTATTTCAGTAGAGAATAACGCTCTGATGTTCGAGTCGCATTTCCGTTTCCGGCCGGAAGCGGAGTCCGGCGGGTCGGTGCGGCAGCCGCCAGACAGTCAGCCGGCAGCGCAAAACACCACCGATTTGGATTTTGACGAATAAAATTTTTTCAAAGTTGCAGAATCGTTCTCTTATGTTACAGTATTAATTTAACCGGATGAACGGATTGGACTGATAATGGATGATGTACGGCGCGATGTCCTTGCGGCTTTGAAAAAATATTTCGGATTCAACTCTTTTCTGGATAACCAGGAAGAAGTGATCATGGATATCCTGAGAGGCGATGATTTATGCGTGATCATGCCTACCGGGGCGGGGAAATCGCTGTGTTACCAGTTGCCCATTCTGCTGAAACCCGGCTATGGGATCATCGTTTCCCCGCTTATTTCTCTGATGAAGGACCAGGTCGACGCTCTCTGCGCCAAAGGCCTGCCCGCCGCCTTTATCAACAGCACTGTTTCAATGAGCGAGCAGCAGCGGATACTGAACGATACGGCGATCGGCGGTACCAAACTGCTTTATGTCGCCCCTGAGCGTTTCGGCATGAAAGCCTTTCAAAGCCTGATCGAACATCAGGCGCCGGATATCATGATCGTCGATGAAGCCCACTGCATAAGCCAGTGGGGACATGATTTCCGCCCCTCTTATCTGCGGCTCGGCGACGCTATCCGGGAATGCGGCATAAAACAGGTCTGCGCGTTCACCGCCACCGCCACCTTACAGGTTCGCGAAGACATTATGACCCAGCTTCAACGTCCCGGCATGATCCTTCACGCGGCGGGATTTAAACGTCCTAACCTGGCGTTTTCCGTACGGCCGTGCAACACCAATCTGCAAAAGAGCGCCGCGATACGCAAACTTATGAAAAATCCGGCGCCGACCATAATTTACGCTTCCACCCGGAAAGCGGTTGCGCAAATAGCCGCGGAATTCGATTGTATTCCCTACCATGCCGGAATGAGCGATGAGGAAAGGAATGATGCGCAGAATAAATTCATGAATGCCGGTAACCCGGTACTGGCGGCCACCAACGCTTTCGGCATGGGGATCGACCGCCCCGATATCCGGCGGGTGATTCACTACAATATCCCCGGTTCGCTCGAAGCTTACTACCAGGAAGCCGGCCGCGCCGGCCGGGACGGCGAGCCTGCGGAATGCGTTCTGCTTTATTCCTACAGCGACCGTTATGTGCAGGAATTCCTGATCGATCTGAGCAATCCGTCCGAAACGCTCATCAGGGATCTTTACAAGGTTCTCCGGGAACTTGCCCGCCGCGCGGAAAATGGAACGATTGAATTAACTCACGGGGAACTGGCCAAATATGTTCTTGACGCTAAAGAAGCGCAAATCGGCAGCGCGCTGCATATTCTTGAGAAGAACGGTTATATTGACCGCGATTTCAGCCGGAACAACGAAGGGAAACTGCAATTTACCGAAAGCCTGAAGTATTTAAAAGAAGCCAACTGCCTGCAGAAAACCCAGCGTTCCCGTTTTATCTACCGTTGCCTTGAATATTTCGGCGAACAGCTTGCAAAGCCGGTAAGCTGTTCCTACGGTTTGTTGTCTTCGGTTGCCGGGCTCAGTCCGGAACAGATAAAAAGGGTTCTGCATGCGCTTGACGGCGAGTGCCTCAAATGGCAGGCGCCGTTCGCCGGCCGGGCTATCAGGATAACATAAGGGAAGGGGGCGGAACCGGAGATTGATTTTGACGCTTTGCGGGAAAAACGTGATTTTGAAGTAGCGAGGCTTGACGAAGTCATCAGCTATGCCGAT